>DYRB01000086.1 GCA_020718945.1 Lamprocystis purpurea
CGTAGGTCGCCGTGTCGCCGTGGGGGTGGTACTTGCCGAGCACGTCGCCGACCACGCGGGCGCACTTCACATAGGGCCGGTTCCAGACCGTGTTGCTCTCGTGCATGGCGAACAGGACCCGCCGGTGCACCGGCTTGAGCCCGTCGCGGACATCGGGCAGGGCGCGCCCCACGATGACGCTCATGGCGTAATCGAGGTAGGAACGCCGCATCTCGTCCTCGATGCGGATCGGGACGACCTCGCGTGCAAAATCCGGCATAGGTATGGTCAACCGAGGTGTGCGTGGCCGCCGGGCCCCTGGTATCGCCTGTACCCAGGATGGGGCCCCGTCCGGGTCCCCTCACGGCCTGATTGTGCCTGTTTGAAAAGCGGAAAATGGTACCACGGCAGGGGGTTCCGGGCACGCGGCATCGCCGCCCCCAGCAATTCCAAATTTGGAGGCTAGATCAGTGCCCGTGGGAGAGGCGCCTCGCCGCGACCTGGTAAGCTGGTGGTCACCGGGCTCGCTGCGCTTCGCCCGGTCGCGCCAGCGGCCCCTGGGATGAGGGAGGTAGTCCCAGGGGACGTTCCCTGCGCCCCTGGAATACTGGCTATCCCTGGCTAAAAGTCGCGTCGGGATCGGCGGCCGAGGCGCCGCTCCCACGGTGCTTCCGGCCTCGGCGCTAAACAATGGCGTCAAACTTGGAATTGCTGCGGGGACGGTCTACCCCGGGCCGGCCTGTCGATCCCGACTGGGTCGCAGTTCTTGGGGGCCCGGGTCCAGGGGTGTTATCTTGCGACTTTGTGACCCTTTGCCCGGCCGACCAGCCCGGGCCTCAGTACCGAAGTCGCAGCAGGCATCCATGAAGACGTCGCCCAAACTCGCCGCGGTCCAGATGGCCAGCGGACCCAATGTCGAAGCCAATCTGCTGGAGGCCGAGCGGCTCATCCGCGAGGCGGCGGAGGCCGGGGCCGGGCTGGTGGTCCTGCCGGAAAACTTCGCCTTCATGGGCCAGCGCATCCAGGACCTGATCCCGCTGGCCGAGGCGGACGGCGCGGGGCCCATCCAGGGATTCCTCGCCCGGGTCTCGGCCAAGTACGGTGTCTGGCTGGTGGGTGGGACCATCCCGTTGGTGGCCAGCCGCCCGGACCGGGTGCGCGCCGCCTGCCTGGTGTGCGACGAGCGCGGCCGGCGGGTGGTACGTTACGACAAGATCCACCTGTTCGACGTGAGCGTGCCTGGGGCCGACGAGCGCTACGAGGAGTCCGCGGCCATCGAGTCCGGGGATTCCACCCGGGTCATCGACAGCCCCTTCGGGCGCCTCGGGGTAGCGGTCTGCTACGACCTGCGCTTCCCCGAGCAGTTTCGCCAGATGCTCGACGATGGCATGGAACTGGTTGCCCTCCCCGCCGCCTTCACCGCCATCACCGGCAAGGCCCACTGGGAGACCCTGGTGCGGGCGCGGGCCATCGAGAACTTGATCTACGTGATAGCGGCGGCCCAGGGCGGCTACCACATCAACGGCCGCGAGACCCACGGTCACAGCATGATCATCGACCCCTGGGGGACCATCCTGGCCAAGCTCCCGCGGGGCACGGGAAGCATCTGCGCCCGGTTGGACATGGAATATCTCCAGTCGGTGCGGCGCAATTTCCCGGTCATCGCCCATCGGCGTTTGAAATAGGGCCCAGTCGCCCGGATCTCCCGTCCTCGTCACCCGCCGCCATTCCCCTCTGGCGCGGCCCCGCCCGCCGCGCCCTGCCGGAGTCCCAATCCCGCGACCATGAACGACCTCATCTCCCTTGCCCGCAGCAGCATCCTCGCCCCCGTCGGCCTGGACGACGCCGACCTCGACCGCCTGCTCAGCGGGCTCTGCCACTCGGCCCTGGACGCCGCCGACATCTATTTTCAGCACGGCCGCCTGGAGTCCTGGGTGCTGGAGGACGGCATCATCAAGGACGGTACCTACAACATCGAGCAGGGGGCCGGGCTGCGAGCGGTGAGCGGGGAGAAGACCGGCTTCGCCTACTCCGACGAGTTGCAGTTCCCGGCCCTGGAGCAGGCGGCCCGCGCCGCCGGGGCCATTGCCAGGGCCGGCCAGGACGGTTCGGTGCGGGTCGCCGGGGCCCCGGCGGTGCGCCGCCTCTACGAGCCCCTGGACCCGGTGGCGAGCCTGCCGGACGCCGACAAGATGACCCTGCTGCATCGGGTGGACGCCGAGGCCCGCCGCCAGGACCCGCGGGTGCGCGAGGTCACCGTCAGCCTGGTGGCGGTGCTCGATACCATGCTGGTGCTGTCTGACGACGGGGCCATGACCGCCGACGTGCGCCCCCTGGTGCGCATGAGCGTGAGCGTCATCGCCGAGGCCAACGGGCGGCGCGAGCAGGGCTCCAGCGGCGGGGGCGCGCGGCGCGACCTCAACTATTTCCTGGAAGAGGACCGCGCCCTGGGCTTCGCCCGGGAGGCGGTGCGCCAGGCCCTAGTCAACCTGGAGGCCGACGCGGCCCCGGCTGGGACCATGACCGTGGTCCTGGGCCCCGGCTGGCCCGGGGTGCTGCTCCACGAGGCCATAGGCCACGGCCTGGAGGGGGACTTCAACCGCAAGGGGACCTCGGCCTTCGCCGGGCGCCTGGGCCAGCGGGTGGCGGCCCCCGGGGTCACGGTGGTGGACGACGGCACCCTGGCCGGGCGGCGGGGCTCGCTCAACGTGGACGACGAGGGCACCCAGACCCAGTGCACCACGCTGATCGAGGACGGCATACTGCGCGGCTTCATGCAGGACAAGCTCAACGCCCGGCTCATGGGCGTACCCACCACGGGCAACGGCCGGCGCGAGTCCTATGCCCATTTGCCCATGCCGCGCATGACCAATACCTACATGCTCGCGGGCGACCGCGACCCGGCAGAGATCATCGCGTCCGTCCCCAAGGGTCTGTATGCGGTAAACTTCGGCGGCGGCCAGGTGGACATCACCTCGGGCAAGTTCGTCTTCTCCGCCAGCGAGGCGTACCTGATCGAAGACGGCCGGGTCACCCGCCCGGTCAAGGGGGCCACACTGATCGGCAACGGTCCCGATGTCCTGACCCGGGTGGCCATGATCGGCAACGACCTGGCCCTGGACCAAGGGGTCGGGACCTGCGGCAAGGAGGGCCAGAGCGTCCCGGTCGGGGTCGGCCAGCCGACCCTGCGCATCGACGGCCTCACCGTGGGCGGGACGGCCAGCTAGTCCGTAGGATGGGTAGAGCGAAGCGAAACCCATCGATTAGGCGGGCATACGACAACGCCGTCGCATCCAGTCCCGAGGAGGGATTGGATCGCAACGAGTTCCCATCACCCAGGGCAGCAATCGACCCATCCGGATGGGTTTCGCTGCGCTCTACCCATCCTACCCACTACCCACTGACCAGTTGCCACTATGACCGACGACACCCCCGAGCGCCTCGCCCGCCTGCAAGCCACCATCGAAGACCTGCTCAGCGAAGCCAAGCGCCAGGGGGCCAGCGCCGCCGAGGCCGTGGTCAGCGGCAGCGCCGGCCTGGAGGTCTCGGTGCGCCTGGGCGAGGTCGAGACCGTCGAGCACACCCGCGACAACGGCCTGGGCCTGACCGTCTACTTCGGCAACCGCAAGGGCTCGGCCAGCACCTCGGACCTGAGCCCGGCGGCGGTCCGGGAGGCGGTCCGTGCCGCCTGCGCCATCGCCAGTCACACCCAGGCCGATCCCTGCGCCGGCCTGGCGGACCCGAGCCGCTTGGCCACTGAGGTCCTGGACCTGGACCTTTATCACCCCTGGGACCTGGCGGTGGAGGAGGCCATCGGGCTCGCGGTGGCCTGCGAGGACGCCGCCCGCGGCGCCGACCCGCGCATCACCAATTCCGAAGGGGCCAGCCTGTCGAGCCACTTCGGCCTCCAGGTCTACGGCAACAGCCACGGCTTCATCGGCGGCTACCCCAGTACCCGTCACGGCCTGAGCTGCGCCGTCATAGGCCAGGAGGGCGAGTCCATGCAACGGGACTATTGGTGGACCAGCGCCCGGGCCGCCGCCGACCTGGAGGACCCCGCCGCGGTGGGACGACGCGCCGCGGAGCGCACCGTCGCCCGGCTCGGGGCGCGCCAGATCCCGACCCGCCAGGCCCCGGTCCTGTTCCGCGCCGAGGTGGCCACCGGGCTGCTGCGCAGCCTCACCGGGGCCATCAACGGCACCTCCCTGTACCGCCGGGCGAGCTTCCTGCTCGACCACCTGGGCCAGCGCATCTTCCCCGAGTTCGTGCGCATCTACGAAGAGCCCCACCTGCCCCGCGGCCTGGCCAGCGCGCCCTTCGACGGGGACGGAGTGGCCACCGCGGCCAAGGCCTTCGTCGCCGACGGGGTGCTGCAAAGCTATGTCCTGGATACCTACTCGGGCTGTCGCCTGGGCCTGCCCACCACCGGCAACGCCGGCGGGGTGCGCAACCTGCACATCGCCATGGGCCCGCTGGACCTGGCCGGGCTGCTACGGGAGATGGGTACCGGGCTGCTGGTCACCGAGCTGATGGGCAGCGGGGTCAACCCGGTGACCGGGGACTATTCCCGCGGGGCGGCCGGGTTCTGGGTCGAGGGTGGGGAGATCGCCTTCCCGGTGGAGGAGATCACCATCGCCGGCAACCTCAAGGCCATGTACCAGGGCCTGGTGGCGGTGGGCAACGACTGCGACTTCCCCGGCAGCACCCGCACCGGGTCCTGGCTCATCAATGAGATGACCATTGCCGGGCACTGAGCGGCCGAATAGCGCCTTTCATCCGCAGAAACCAAGGCTGTGACGGCCTGCCGAGAGCCCCGGGCCGATCCCGGTTATGATTCCGTAACCTTTAGCGCTCACGGATGCTATGACGGCCGCATGGCCCTTCGTTCGCCACAAGACTCCTTTCCCAGTCGCGACCGCCCGTGCGTGCCGCTAGCGTTTGCCAGGCCCTGCCCCCCGCGGAGGGCCAGGTGGCACTGATCCGCAAGGTCCAGCGGGTAGGCGGGCGCATCCGCAGCCGTCTGGTCCTGCTCGGCCTGCTCAACTTCGCCGGTTTCGCCCTCATAGTCGCGGTGCTCATCCTGACCTTCCGCGCCGTGGAGGAGATGACCAGCGCCGCCGCCGAGGGCCAGATGGCCCGCGCCGCGGTCAACTCCTCGGCGGTGCGCCAGGTCGCCGGGCTCTATCCCCTGACCCGATTGCTCACCGCGGCCCTACGCGAACCGGACGGGGACCTGGCCTTGGCCGGGGAGGAACTGCGCCGGACCGTGGACGGCATAGCCGCGGGCAGCCTGACCCCGGCGGCGCGGGCCACCTTCGCAGCCCTGTCGGAGCAACTGAGCGGCTTCGTCGCCGACGGCCAGCGGGTAGCCGACCGCCTGGCCGAGGTCGATACCCACGAGACCCAGGCCAGGACCGCCCTATCGCAACTCGAAGCGGGTCTGGGCGACCTGCGCGTCGCTCAGGCGCGGGCCGGGCACACCGACGACCACAGCCTTGCCAGTTCCCAGCGCTTCCTGGCGGACGCGGGTGAGCACCTGCTGGCACTGTCGCGGCGGCGGGCCGACCGCACCAGGGCCCTGGAGGAGGCGGGACAAGACCTTGCGGAGGCGGCCGGGACCGAATCCGAGGTGCCTCCGGTGGTGAAGGACCTGCGCCAGGGGCTGACCCAGGTGGCCACCACCGCCCCCGCCCTCGCCGGGCAGGTCGCCAGTATCCAGTCCGACCTCGCCGCCTATCTGGCCGCCGAGGAGGCCCTGGCCCGTGCCTACGACATCCTGGCCGAGGACCTGGGGCACCTGCGCGAGGCCGAGATGGAGTCCCTGCGCCTCATGTCCCAGCTCGACCAGGACACCTCGATCCAGGCAGACCGGTTCCGCCAGAGCATCCTCGACATCCTGTTCACCTCCGCCACCTACGCCATCACCCTGGCCTCCCTGGTGGTCCTGGCCATGGTCCTGCTGATCCTGGTCATACTGCGCCGCCAGATCCGCGAGCCCATGGAGGGCGTCATCGCCAGCGTCAACGCCATCTCCGGGGGGGACTTCGCCGAGGTCAAGCCCATGGGGCGCGGCGACGAATGGGACGCCATCCAGTCGGCCCTGACCGACATGGCCACGGAGCTGTCACGCACCTATAGGGCCCTGGCGGACAGCGAGGCGCGCTACCGCACCCTGGTGGACAACCACAGCGATCTGGTGGTCAAGCTGGACCCGGAGCGGCGCCTGGTATTCGTCAACCCGTCCCTGTGCGCGGCCCTGGGCCGCGGCGAGGCAGACCTCCTGGGGCGCCCCGGGCTGCCCCTCCTGCACCCCGACGACCCCTTTGCTGCCGCCGCGGCCCTGGATCAGCTCGAGGCCCCGCCGAATCACTGCCAGATCGAGCAGCACACCCGCACCCCCCAGGGCTGGCGCTGGTATGCCTGGGCCTACAGTGCCGTACAGGACCAGGGTGGGGCCCTGGAGGCGGTAGTCGGGGTGGGCCGGGATGTTACCGCCCGCAAGGACGCGGAGGCCGAGGTCGAGGCCCAGCGGCGCTTCCTGCACACCGTCATCGACGCCGTCTCCGACCCGATCCTGGTCATAGGCGCCGACCGCCGGGTACGCATGGCCAACGCCGCGGCACACCGTCTCTACCGTTGGGACCAGGCCGCCCATCCCGGCGGCGCCGGCCAGTGCTGCCATCAGGTCACCCACAGGTCGGCCTTGCCGTGCAACCTCACCGGGGAGATCTGCCCCCTGGCCCAGGCCATGGATCAGGGTGGCAGTGTGCGGGCCCTGCACCGCCACTTCTTGGGCGACGAGCAACGCTACATGGAGATAGTCGCGAGCCCTTACTTCGGGCCGGACGGGGAGATCGAAGGGGTAGTCGAGGTCGGCCGGGACATCACCGAGGAGTTGGCGGCCCAGGAGCGCGTGCAGTTCCTAGCCCACCACGACGTACTCACCGGGCTGCCCAACCGCGCCCTGCTGCGCGAGCGCTTCGCCGCGGCCGCCGCGGCCTGCGTCGAACCCGACACAGACGAGGCGCACTGCCGGGTCGGGCTACTGTATCTGGACCTGGATCACTTCAAGCGGGTCAACGACAGCCTGGGCCACCACATCGGCGACCTGCTGCTGCAAGAGGTCGCCCGACGCCTGAGCGCGACGGTGCGCAAGACCGACACGGTGAGCCGTCAGGGCGGCGACGAGTTCCTCATCGTCCTTCCCGGCATACAGGAGGCGGACGGGGCCCTGCGGGTGGCCGAGCATGTGGCCGCTGCCCTGTGCCCGCCCATCCAGGTGGAAGGTCACCCGTTGACGGCCACCTTCAGCATCGGCGTGGCGGTCCTCCCCGACGATGGGACCGACTTCGATACCCTGCTCAAGCGCGCAGACCTGGCCATGTACGCGGCCAAGGCGGCCGGGCGAAATACGGCCAGCCGCTACACCCCGAGCCTGGAGCGGCGCGCCGCGGCGCGGATCTGAGAGCCGCACCGCCGCCGGGGCGACGGTCGAGCGGTCTGCTTCAGGTGGCACCGGACCTGGCCCTCACGGGTAACCTCCAGAGGGCGCCAGCCCCCCAAGCAAATGGGCAAGGCGGCGCGAAATGTGCTGCCGCAACAGGCAGTTCGACGCCCTCACCGGGGCCCTGGCCCGGGAACTCGGGCTGCGCCAGTCCCTGATCAGCAACATGCCCGACCTGGTCTGGCTCAAGTCCCCGCAAGGGGTCTACCTGGCCTGCAACCCCCGCTGCTCGGCCCTGTTCGGGGTCACGGAGGGGGAGGTCCTGGGCAAGACCGACGGCGAGCTGGCGCCTCCGGAACTGGCGGCGCGGCTGCGCCAGGCCGATGCCGCCGCGGTCGCCGCCGACGGACCCCAAGTCTGCGAAGGGGAACTGACCTTCGCCGCCGACGGTCACCGCGAACTGGTCCAGACCATCCGCACCCCCATGCGCGACGACGAGGGGCGACTGGTGGGGGTGCTGGGGGTGGCCCGGGACCTGACCGCGGTGTGGAGCGACATCACCGAGCAACGACGCATCGCCGCGGAGCTCACCCGCCACCGCGACCACCTGGAGAGCCTGGTAGCCGAGCGCACCGCGGAGTTGTCCGAGGCCCGCGCCCAGGCCGAGGCCGCCAATAGGGCCAAGAGCGACTTCCTGGCCACCATGAGCCACGAGATCCGCACCCCGATGAACGCCATCATCGGCCTGGCCCACCTGCTCCAGCGCGGGGCCACCACCCCGGGCCAGGGGGAGCGCCTGGGCAAGATCGACCCGGCCGCCCGCCACCTGCTGGGGGTCATCGACGACATCCTGGACCTGTCGCGCATCGAGTCCGGGGGGCTCCGCCTGGAGGAGACGGACTTCGCCCCGACCGCGCTGTTCGATCAAGTTGCCGCCCTGATCGCCGACCAGGCCAACGCCAAGGGCCTGAGCGTCGCCCTGGACCCGGGCGATCTGCCGGACTGGCTGTGGGGCGACCCGTCCCGACTGCGCCAGGCCCTGCTCAATTACGCCGCCAACGCGGTCAAGTTCACCCAGCGTGATCGGGTCAGAGGGGGCCGCAGCCCCCGTCTGCCCACAGAACCGTGCGTACGGGTCCGTACACGGCTCCTCACGCAAGGCGTATCCACTGACTCACATCAAACCAGTGCGGTAACTGCTTGTCCGAGCGAATGGCTTGTCCCATGGTCCCAATGAACCAGCCGACCGGGTAAGCTCGCGTCACCGCTCGGGTGTTGGAGAGCGCCCAGCGCCGCTGATGGGAAAATGCGGCCTTGCCCGCCTGGGGGCGTGGCACGCCACGCTTGACCAGTTTACGGAAGAGGTTACGCCGACTCTTTTGTTGATCCACCAGGCGGGATCTCAATCGTCGCCGGATATGGGCTTCGATCTTCTTGATCTGGGCGGGGTAGTAGGTCATCGCAAAGTAGCTCGACCAGCCCAGGTACCAACTGTTGATCCGCTCGATACTCGTCTCCAGAGTCAGGTGGGTCCCCCGCGGGGTCAGCTCCTTGACCTTGTCCATCGCCGCTTGCAGGGCCTTGCGCGAGATCGCAATGGTATCCCCCACAATGGTTAGCCCCAGAAACTTGACCCGATCCGAACGGGCCACTTGGCTTTTCTCGCGGTTCACCACCAGTTTCAGCCTCTTCTCGATGTATCCGCCAATGCTTGCCATGACCCGTTCTGCCGCCTTGGGCGTCTTCACGAAGATGTTGCAGTCATCGGCGAACCAGCAAAATTCAAGGCCGCGCCGCTCCAGTTCCTGATCCAGCTCGTCCAGGACGATGTTGCTGAGCAGGGGGCTGAGCGGGCTGCCTTGAACGGCCCCTTCCGTGGAGGGGGTCACCAGGCCGTTGGCCATGATGCCGCTGCGCAGGATCGGCCCAACCAGGCGCAGGATGCGCTTGTCGGGGATCGTCTGTCCCAGGCGGGCGATCAGCCGGTCATGGTGGATTCGGTCGAAAAATTTCGAGAGGTCCAGATACACCAGGTAGGGCTTGCCCCCAGCCACGATCCGACGCACCGCCTCCACCGCTTGGCCTTGGTTCCGCCTAGGGCGAAAACCGTAGCTGTGTGCGGAGAACAACGGCTCGAAGATCGGCTCCGGTAGCAGTTTCAGGGTGGCCTGAACCACCCGGTCGCGCACCGTCGGCACCCCAAG
>DYRB01000087.1 GCA_020718945.1 Lamprocystis purpurea
TCGTTCACCCCCTGGTAGGGCCAGGCCATTACCCATGTCTGCTCAAAGGCAATGACACGAAGACTGGCAGGCTGGGGCGGTGGATGCTGGACCTTGGTGATGAAGCAATGGTGGGGGCAACAGCGCGGGGCTGCACAAGTCCCGGGAGCATACCGGACCTTTGTGACCCGGACTTGTGGGCCCCGGCAATACATGCGGCCACGGCCAAGGGTGTCCCCAGTACGCCGGGGTTTTAGGCAAAACCTCTCAGTTCGGCAGTCGGGTCAACTCAAACATGGGCTTGCTGGCCGGGCCGGCGCGGTGATTGAGGGGGTCTAGGTAGTCTCGGGACAGGGTCGGACGGACCCTCAGGGAGAGCAGGGATGGGTCGAGGTACTTCTTGAGCAGGCGTCGGGCCTTGCCCGAATAGCTCAGGCGGCGCAGGGAGCCGACCTTGCGCACTGCCTCGTCGGTGGGCTGGGTCCCGCCGTTGCGCCGGTAATGGCCTACGACCGCCGCGGTGTAGTCCAGGGTCTCCGCATAGGTCACGTTGTTGTTGGTGCGGTCCATGGTCCCCTCGCCGGCGTTGTAGGCCATGATGGCGCGACCGTAGTCGTTGCCGTACTTGTCGAGCAGGCGCTTGAGGTGGCGCACCCCGGTGCGGACATTGACCGCCGGGTCGAACAGGGCCTCGGCGCTGTCCACCCCGTAGTCCGCGGCGGTGGCGGGCATGACTTGCATCAGGCCGACCGCCCCGGCGTGGGAGACGGCCCTGGGGTTGTAAGCAGACTCGGCGGCGACCACGGCGTTCACCAGGGCCACCTCGACCCCGTGTTGGCGGGCGGTGCGCTCGATGAGGGTGGAGAGTTCGCCGCGGCCGGACTTGCCCTTGGGGGGCGGGCCAGGGCGCTCGGCGACGGGTTTGCTGGTCGGGGCCGCCGCGCCTTTTTCCGGTTTGTTCTCTGGCGGCTTGGCCTTGACCAGGGCCTTGGCGGCGCCGGGCTTGGCCTTGGTCTGGGTGGCGGCCGGCTTGGCCTTGAGCGCCTCGGTCCCCACCTTGGCCCAGGCCAGGGGTTGGGCCAGGGCCAGCAGGGTCATCAGGGCCAGTCCGGTCGGCAGGGTGGGGCGGGGCTTACGGTTGGGCATCCAGGGGCTCGGGTGGCTGGCTTGGGCCGGTCTTGTACCAGAGCCGCTCGGGCGGCGCCAGGGCCGGGCTAGAGGTTGTGCTCGATCTCGTCTTCCAGCGGCACGCCCACCAGTTCCAGGACCGCTCCGGTGATGGCGCCGCCGACCATGCCGCCGAGGAACCCGGTGGGGACCTGGGCCACCATCTGCTGTATGCCGTCGGCGATGGACTGGCCCCCGTCGCTGGCCCCCAGGCCGCTCATGATCCCCACCGCGGCGCCGACCACGGCGGCGATGATCCCGGCCACCAGGGGCGTACCCAGCCCCTGGGGGACCCAGGCGAAACAGCCGCGCAGGATGTGCGGGCCACCGAACTGAAACAGGCTGCCGACCAGGGCGACGATACCGGCGGCGACGACGAAGGGTCCGAAGGGCCCGCCGAGGATACCGAGGCCCCAGGCCACCAAGGCCCCGGCGATGCTGCCGGCGAGGAAGCCGGTCAGGATCACCCCCAGGGGCCGGGCATTGCCCGGCAGTACCCAGGAGTGGAACAGCCCCACCACCAGGCCGGTGAGGCCGCAGACCCCGGCGATGACAGGCAGGGCCACCGCCTGGCCGCCGACCATCAGGGTACCGATGGAGCCGAGCATCCCGGCCATGGCCCCGATCAGGGCCACGGGCATGGAACCGTAGAAGGCGGAGGTGGTCATGGCGGCGACGGCCCCCCCGACCACCAGGGGCTGCCAGCCGACCAGCCCCAGGGCCAGGAGGACCTGATGCAGGCCGGTGAAAATGGCCCCGAACAGGCCACCGGCCAGGGCCCAGACGATGGCAGTGATGGATACGGCGGCGACTTTGTTTTTCATGGCTGGCGGCTCGACTTGGCCGGGCAATCGGCAAGGTAGTGTAGCCTAAACCGATCCGCGCTCTTGCGGTACCCTATCGCACCCATTGTTCGGGGTCGCACCGCTACGGCGGGCAGGGCGGCCGGGGGCCGAGGGCGCGAAGGCGAAGTCAGGCGGGGGATATGGCAAGCGGTAATCGGTGTGGCGGACAGGTGAGGCGGGTACCGAGGGCCCTGTGGTTGGGCGCGGTCGCCTTCGCCCTGGTGCTCCTGGGCGGCTGTGCGGTCGCCCCCCAGACCCAGACCCAGACCCGGCCCCGGACCCCGGCGACTCCGGGCGCCCGGCCAGCTCAGACCCCGGCGCAGACCCCGGCTCCGATTCAGGCCAAGCCTGACCGCGACACCCTGGTGACCGACATGGCCCGCTGCCACATGCTGCGGGTCTCCCAGGCCCGCGATGCGGGGGTTACGGATACCGCGGTGGTGGCGGCCATGACGCGCTATCGGATCTCCCCGGAGCAGGTAGCTGCGCGGGCCACCGACCTGCTGCCCGCCGCGCGCGCCAATGGCCAGGCCTTCGCCCAGGCCGGGGAGCGCGCCTGCTTCCGGCTCGCCCAGATCACCGGGGTGGCGTCGCGCCTGACCCGCCCCAAGTCCGTCCCCCAGTCCACGCCCAGGTCCACCCCCAAGTCCGTCCAGGGTACTCAGGCGGGCGGGGTCTGGGTGCGTTTTGAAGGAGAGATCGGCCCTGGCCTGGCGAACAAGCTGGCGGTGCGGCTGCGCCAGGAAGGGGCCGCCGGGCTCATCATCAACAGCCCCGGGGGCAACGTCTACGAGGCCCGCAAGCTCGGCCGCCACCTGCGTGCCCAGGGGCTGAAGGTCGCGGTGGATAAGGTCTGCGCCTCGGCCTGTATCGATGTCTTGGCCGGCGGTGTGTCGCGCTACATCACCAGCGCGGCGCGTATCGGCATCCACCAGAGCAGCGCCCCGAGCAGTGTCGGCAACCACAACACCGGTCAATCCTATGTGGCAAGCTCCGCCCTGTACCTGCGCGAGATGGGCATAGACCCGGACCTGGCCCTGGCGGCGGCGAGCGTGCCCCCGAACAAGATGTACTGGATTTCCACCAGCGAGGCCATCAAGACCCGACTGGCGACGGACCTGGTCCGTGGTTTGTGAGGACCAATCGCAAGCCGCAGACCGCCTGTCGGCACCCCGCCCCGCCAAGTCCCCAGGGTCCGGCTCGGCCGGTGGCCGATATCGATCCCAGTCCGAGCACGCGAGCACCCGACATGAGACAGCCCCTGGTCCGCTGGGCCCTGATCCTCCTCCTGGTCTGGTTTGCCGGCCCTGTCCTGGCCGGCGAACCCCTGCGCCTGGCCCTGGCGATGCAGCCGGGCAATGCCCTGCTGCTCATCGCCCTGGATCAGGGCTATTTCCGCGACCAGGGTCTGGATCTGGCCGTCGAGCGGTTCGACCTGCGCCTCACCCTGGGTCAGGCCCTGGTCAAGACCCTGGAGGATGAGGCCCGCTGGGCCATCCGCAGCGGCCTGGTGACAGGGCCGCGAGTGCCCGATGTGCGGGCCTTGCTTGACCCCAGGGCCCTGAAGGCGGTGCAACCCCAAGCGGTCAATCTGGCGGAGTGACGGCCGGGGCCAGATCGCCGGCCTGGCCCCCGTCCCCCGCTGGAAGCACGGCCGTGACCCGTGCCACCCCATCCCTGAGGGTCCAGTGGACCTCCAGGTCATACAGGCGCATGACGAAGCTGTCGCGTTCGGGGTAGCGGTCCATGTACCCGGGGCGCGGGTCCTGGTGCAGTATCTGGCCGATCAGCAGGCCGACCTGGCGCTCGCCGGCCGGGTCGATCCGGGCGATCTGCTCCAGGGCCTCGGCGGCGAACTCCAGGCCCCAATCGCTCATGGGGGGCTCTTGGGCAAAGCCGCCGCGGGCCTGGGGCAATGCGTCGGCGTAGGGGACATAGGGCTTGATGTCGAGGATGGGGGTGCCGTCCAGCAGGTCCGCCCCGCGCAGGCGCAGGGCCAGCCCCCGGCCGTCGCGCTGGAGACCCAGGAACTCCACCGCCGACAGCCCGATGGGGTTGGGGCGGTAGGGCGCGCGGCTGGCGAAGACGCCGACCTTGCGCCGCCCACCCAGGCGCGGCGGGCGCACCCCAGGCCGCCAGCCCGCCCCCAGGCAGGTGTGGAAGACGAAGATCAGCCACAGGTGCGAGAACCCCTCCAGACCGGCGAAGGCCTCCTCCCGGGCATAGGGCGGGAGCAGTTCCAGGCGCGCCTCCCCGGCCGTCACCAGTCCGCTTTGGCGGGGTATGCCGAAGCGGTCCGTGTAGGGCGAGCGCAGATGGCCGATGGGGTCGAAGGTCAGGGTCACGGGGTCCGGGTCAGGGTAGGGGGCCGGCCGGCAGGGCGGGTTCAGCAACAACCGGCGCCCGGACTATAGGCCGGTGGCACCCAGGGTGCCAGTCGGCAACGGCGTCTGCCAAGCCGATCCGGACGCTGTGCCCGGCATGGCCCCGGCGCTGCCCCTTGGGCTATAGTCGCGCCATGCAACACCCCATCGACCCCAAGATCGACTGCGTCTTCAAGGCCCTGCTCGGCTCGGAGGCCAACCGGCGCCTGCTGGTGCACTTTCTCAACGCCGTGTTGGGCCCGGAATTGCCTGCCCCCGTGGTTGAAGTGGTCATCCTCAACCCCTACAACGAGCGGGAGTTCCTCACCGACAAGTTGAGCGTGGTCGATGTGAAGGCCCGCGACGCCGCGGGGCGACTCTATCAGGTCGAGATCCAGCTTCTGGTCCTGCCGGACCTGCCGGCGCGGATACTCTACGGCTGGGCGGACCTGTACAGCGCCCAGTTGGCGAGCGGTCAGGACTACTCCGACCTCAAGCCGACCTATGCCATCTGGCTGCTGGGCGAGACCTTGCTGGCGGACCGTCCGGGCTACGCCCACCGCTTTCGGCTGCGCGACGAGGACGGCCGCGGGCTGGTCGAACACGGGGGCATTTGCCTCCTGGAACTGCGCAAGTTCGCCGCCGAGCGGGTCCAAACCGAGGAACAGCGCTGGCTCAAGTTCTTCATTGAAGGCGAGGGGCTCGACGAGGGCCGCCTCCCCGAGTGGATGCAAACCGAGGAGATGCGACAGGCCATGGGCACCCTGAAAGAGTTCTCCGAGAAGGAGCGCGCCTACCATGCCTACCAGGCGCGCCAGAACTACCTGCGCCAGCAGCGCAGCATAGAGCGGCGCATCGAGGCCCTCACAGCTGAGGCCGCTCAGGCGCGGGCCGACCGGGAGCGGGAGCGGGCGGAGAAGGAGCGGGCGTACGCCGCCGAAGAGCGGGAGCGGGCGGAGAAGGAGCAGGCGCGGGCCGCCGAGGAACAGGCGCGGGCCGCCGAGGAACAGGCGCGGGCCGCCGCAGAACAGGCGCACGCTGCCGAGGAACAGGCGCGGGCCGCCGAGGAGCGCGAGCGGGCAGAGAAGGACGCTGCCCTGGCGGAGGTCGAGCGGCTGCGGCGTTTGCTACAGGGTGGCCCGGAGGCCTGACCCATGGCCAGAGCGACCCTGCCGGCCGGTCCTGCCCCGGGAGCCGACAGTCCCTGGGTGCCCCGAAGGACATCTCCAAACAGGATCGCCCAGATCACGCCATGAAACCGAACCCCAAGTCCCTGTTGCTGACCCTGCTGGCCGCCGCCGGGGCCGCCTGGCTCGCGGTCGGGCAGCCCGTGCAAAGCTACCAGGACCAGCTCATCGGCCTGGCGGTGCGCCAGTCCTTCGGCGACGCCGCGCCGCAGATCGCCCCCGAGCCCGTCGCGGTCCAGGCCCTCCTGCTCGACTATGCCGATGACCAGTCCCTGGTACTCAAGGCCCGCTCGGCCCTGCTCAAGTACCCGGACCTGGCCCGGCGCATCCTGCCCCTGTACGGGGCCGAGCCGGAGTTCCGGGCCGTCCTGTCGGCCTACGGCGAGGCGGCCCTGCCCCCCATCGGCTACTTCATGGACCACGCCCTGACCTCTTTGGAGGTCCGTCAGGCCCTGGGCGAGCGGCTGGAGGAGGCCAAACAGCTCTACGCCCGGCTCACGGGTGACCCGGCCCAGCCCGCCGCCCCGGCCCCTGAGCTGACCCCCGAGGCGCGCGGCTGGTATGCGGTGCAGTTCCTGAATGAGGCAGGCTACGGCTTCCTCGTTCAATTCGCCGTGGCCCCGGACGGCCAGGCCGAATGGGTCCAGACGAAGCGGGTCACCGAAGGCCTGGCGGACCTTCTCACCGACGGGTTGCGCAGCCTGGAGGGGAAATGGCGCCAGGGGCAGGACATCCAGGGGGCGGACCTGGGCTGGGCGGCCCTGGACGTGGCGGTGATCGCCGCCAGCGTGAAGCTGGTCAAGGCGGTCACTGCGGCGCGGGCGGTGACCAAGGCGCCGGTCGCCGGGGGCTTCTCCGGGCGGGTGGCCCTGTTCGGTTCAAAGGTCCTGGCCGGCAGCGGGCGGCTGGGGGTCGCGGTGGCCCGCTATGGGGCCATCCCCGCCGCCGTCTATCTCATGGTCCGCTACCCGGAGCTGATCAATGCCACCTTGGCGGAGTTGGGGGCATGGCTGGGGCTGGACCCCTGGTTGGTGCAGTTCCTGTTCTGGTTCCTCGCCCTGTCCCTGGGTCTGCGGCTGGCCCTGTTCCTGCTCGGGCCCCTGGCCGGGGTCCTGCGGGGATTGGGGTGGGCGGGCGCCGCCCTGGCCGCCTGGTTCAGGCCCGTCCGGCGGAAACGGCGGCTGGACCCTCGGGTGATCTAGCCCGGGCGAGGCCGGGTCAGAGGTCCGGCATCAACCGCAGCCCGAGTACCCAGTCCGGGCACCGGGGCTAGGAGGACCCCGGCCAAGCCCATGGATTCCCACCCGCCGCCGGGTTAGTCTTGCCCCCGGCGCCTGGCCTGTGGCCGCGCCCACCCGCACCCCCCGAGCGCCCAGGGAGGCCGCCATGACCGCCAGTGTCCTGATCCAAGACGACAGCGTCAGCCTCCGGGTCGACGAGGCCCCCTGTGCCCCGCCCATGGCCCTGGACCCCGGGGCCCTGGCCCGGCTCGACCGCATCGCCACGCGCTGTCGCCGCCTGGGGCGCCGCCCCGACCCGGGCCTGGCCCTCGCCCTGGGCCGCGAGCTCTTCGACCTGCTCGACGCCGGCGATGCCCGCCTGGCCCGCTGTATCGGCCAGTCCGGGGCCCCCTTGCTGCTGGAGGTCCAGTGCCCGGCGGCAGAGCCCTCCCCGGGCGAATGGGCCCTGCTCCAGGCCCCCTGGGAGCTTCTCGCGGACCGGCGCGGGCACCTGGCCGCGGACCCGCTGCTCCAGTTCGCCCCCTATCGCCGGCTCGGTCCGCGGGTCGCCCCGGTCGAGCCGGACGACTGCCGGCTCGGGCTCTGCTTCATGGCCGCCTCCCCGGCAGACCAGCCGGAGCTGGACTTCGAGGCCGAGGAGCAGGCCATACTCGGCGCCGTGGGGCGCACTGCCCTGGACCTGGTGGTGGAGGAGAGCGGGGAGCCGGCGACCCTGGGCCGGACGCTCCGCGAGAGCGGCCAGCTCCCGGTCCTGCACCTCTCCTGCCACGGCCACGCCGCCTGGCGCGAGGGCCCGGAGCGGCCCGCCCGCCCCGTGCTCATGCTGGAGGACGGCGCCTTCGGCTCCCGCCCCACCGACGCCCCGGCCCTGCTCGCCGCACTGCGTCCGCACCCGCCGCGGCTCCTCTTCCTCTCGGCCTGTCAGAGCGCCCAGGCGCCCGACCACGCGCCCGAGGGCCCGGCCGCCGACTGGCCCTCGGCCGCCGACCACAAGGAGGGCGGGCCCGGCGCCTCCCCGGGGGCAGCCGAGGCGGCCCCGGTCCATTCGCTGGCGACCGCCCTGATCCGGGCCGGGCTGCCCGCGGTGCTCGGCTGGGACGGCTCGGTGGCCGACCGGGCGGCCACCGCCTTCGCCGCCGCCCTCTATGGGCGCCTCGCCGAGCAGGAGTCCCTGGCCCTGGCCCTGGCCGGGGCCCGGGCCGCGCTCCTTGCCCATCCCGAGCCGCGCCTCTGCGCCGACTGGCATCTGGCCCGGCTCTGGCTCGGGCGTACCGGCGAGGCCGCCGCCCCCTTCGTCCCGGGGCTCCGCAAGCGCTCACTGTTGCCGGCGGACCATGTGCAGAAGGACCTCCTGGGCAAGGAGGTCCCGGTGGCCGCCCACCGCACCTTCGTCGGCCGACGGCGGGAGCTCCAGGCGGCCCTGGCGGCCCTGGCGGGGGCGGAACATGCCGGTGTACTGATCTCCGGCATGGGCCGACTCGGCAAGTCCAGCCTGGCCGCCCGCATCGTCAACCGGCTGCGCGACCGCATGGCCGTGGCCGTGGTGCACGGGCGCTTCGGCATCCCGCTGCTGCTGGCGCGGATACAGGAGGCCCTGGTCGACCAGCCCCAGGCCGCCGCGCTCCTCGCCGAGCTGGCCCCTGCGGTGCACGCCGCCCTGCCCCAGGGCGAGACCGCGGCCCTGGCCGCCCTGGGTCCGCTGCTGTTCCGGCTCCTGGGCGGACCCTGCCAGCAGCGCGACCGGCGGGGCCCTGGCCGGCCCCTGCTCCTGGTGCTGGACGACTTCGAGCAGGTGCTGGAGGAGGCCCCCGGCGCCCGTCCGGTGGATGCCCGGCATGCCGGGCTGGTGGGGCTCCTGCTCGCGGCCTTCGACCCGACCCGGGGCGACAGCCGGCTCCTGGTCACCAGCCGTTTCCCCTTCACAGTGGCGGCCGGCGCGCCCGACCCGGCGGCGCGGCTCAAGACCATCGCGCTGGGGAGCTTCCGCGACACGGAGCGGGCCAAGCTGCTCCTGCGCCAGCGCCAGGCCGCCCAAGCCAGCGCCGCCCGACCCGGCTCCGGCCGGCAGCGGAGCGCCCCCTTCGCCGACCTCCCGGAGCGGGAGGCCCTGCTCCCCCGAGCCGCCGCCGCCGCCCGGGGCAACCCCGGCCTCATGGACCTGATCGGCGCCGGGCTGGTGCTCAACCCCGCCGTGCCCCTGGCGGATGCCAGCGCCGCCCTCGCCGAGATGGAGGCCCACCTCGCCGGCGGGGACCTGCCTACCAACGAGGCCCTGCGCGCCCTGTTGGAGGGCATCGCCGCCGACCGCCTCCTGACCCTGGCCGGCCCCGGGGGCAAGGCCTTGCTGCGGGGACTCACCCTGTTCGACCTGCCAGTGCCCGAGCCGGTCATCGCGGCCCTGGCCGGGGCCCTCGGCGGCAGCCCCCAGTCCCTCAAGGACCTGGGGCTCCTGGAGCCCGGCCTGGACCCGGTGGACCCCAGGGCCCAGGCCCTGAGGGCGAGCCCGCTGGCCGCCGGGCGCCTGGCGGCACTCTCTCAAGTCGAGCGGGGCGCCCTGGCCGACCTGGCCCTGGGCCCACTGTACGAGGCCCGCAGCGTCGCCGGTCGCTGGCCCAGCGCGGTGGACCTGGAGCTCTGTGGCCTGGCACTGCTCGCCCCGGGCCAGGCCCAGGCCCCGACCATCGTGGCCCGCTGCGGGGTCGATGCGATCGGCGCCCTGGAGTCCGAGAACTACCGGGGTGCGGCCGCGCTCGCCCGGGGGCTGGTCGGGCTCCTCAAGGCCC
>DYRB01000088.1:0-6978 GCA_020718945.1 Lamprocystis purpurea
CTTCCTCATAGACCCCGCTGCCCGGCGGGAAGCGACAGGAGAAGGTGCTGCCGTGGCCGGGCTCGCTGGCGATGAGCAGCCGGGCATCGTGGCGGTTGAGGACGTGTTTGACGATGGCCAGGCCCAGCCCGGTCCCCCCGGAGTCCCGGGAGCGGGCCTTGTCCACCCGGTAGAAGCGCTCGGTCAGGCGCGGTATGTGCTGCGCCGCTATGCCCTCGCCGTCGTCCTGTACGGAAAAGATGGGGCCCTGGTCGTCCTGGCGCCAGGTCACCCGCACCCGGCTGCGCGGCGGGGTGTGCTTGACGGCGTTGTAGATCAGGTTGGAGAAGGCGCTGCGCAACTCGGCCCCGTTGCCCAGGAGCATCAGCTCGGGGTCTATGGTGACCTCGAAGCGGTGGGCCCCGGCGCTCAGGGCATTGGCCTCGTGGAGGATCAGCCGCAGTTCCTCGGCCACGTCCACCGGGCCCAGGGCCGCCGGGTGCTCGTCCATCTCCAGGCGCGACAGGGTGAGCAGGTCCTCGATGATGGTGCGCATGCGCTCGCCCTGGCGGCGCATCAGCTCCAGGGGGCGGCGATGGGCCTCCGGGGTGGCAGGGGAGTCCGCCAGGTTCTCCAGGAACCCGGTGATCACGGTCAGCGGGGTGCGCAGTTCGTGGGAGGCGTTGGCCACGAAGTCGCGGCGGATCATATTGAGATGAAAGACCTTGGTGGCATCCCGAGCGACCACCAGGCGCTGGCGCCTGCGCTCGCCGAAGGGTGTGATGCGCAGGGAGAGCATGAGGGCGCGGTTGTGCCGGGGGGAGAAGTCCGTGGGCCGGCCATAGTCCCCGGTATCGAGCAGGTCGGCCAGTTCCGGGCGGCCCAGGACCTCGGTGAGGGGGCGTCCATCGTCCCGCGGCCATTGGAGGTCGAGCAGGGTGGCGGCGGCCGGGTTGGCCCATTCGATGCGCTGCAACCGGTCGAGTATGACCAGGGCGTCCGGGACCGAGTTGGCCGCCTCGCGGAAGCGCCGGGTGAAGCGGATCTGGCGCTTGCGCCACTTGCGCTGGCGGGCCTGGTACTGGGCTATGGTGCGGTAGACCTCGCCCCAGAGCCCGATGGGGAAGGGCGGGGCCAGGCGGTGCCGGCGCCGGATCAACTGGAACAAGTCCAGCAGGTGGTACAGGTTGCGCCCCAGGTAGGGCAGCAGGACGGAAGGCCAGACATAGCCCCAGGACAGACCGAACAGGGACAGGACCAGGCCGACGGCGGCCAGGGCCAGGACCAGGGCCAGCTCGGTATGGACCGCCCGGCGCAGGGTCTCGCCCGGCAGGTCCTCGCCCTCGCCCGGTAACGGGATAGGGGTCTGGGGTTCAGCCCTTGTCGGAGAATCGGTAGCCGACACCGCGCACCGTTTGCAGCAGCCGATCATGGCCTGTAGGTTCCAGGGCCTTGCGCAGGCGCCGGACATGGACGTCCACGGTACGCTCCTCCACATAGACCTGATCGCCCCAGACCTGGTCCAGGAGTTGAGAGCGGGTGAAGGCGCGGTCGGCGTGGGTCATGAAGAAGTGCAGCAGCCGGTATTCGGTGGGGGCTACCTCGACCGGGACCCCGCCGGCGCTGACCCGATGGCCGACATGGTCAATGGCCAGACCGCCGATCTCCACGTCGTCCTCCTCTTCCTCCGGCTTGGCCCGCCGCAGCACGGCGTTGACCCGGGCCACCAGTTCCCGGGGGGAGAAGGGCTTGGTGATGTAGTCGTCCATCCCCGTCTCCAGGCCGCGGATGCGGTCCTCCTCCTCGCCCCGGGCGCTCACCATGATGATGGGCAGGCCGCGGGTCTTGGGATTCTGCTTGATCTGCTGGGCCAGTTCCAGGCCGGAGCGCCCGGGCAGCATCCAGTCGAGCAGCAGCAGGCCCGGGGTCTCGGCGGCAATGATACGACGCGCCTCCTCCGCGTGCCCGGCCTCGAACACGCGGTAACCCGCCCCGTCCAGGGCGAAGCGGATTACCTCGCGGATATCGGGCTCGTCATCAACGATCAGTACGCTCGGCATGGCCATGAGTCCCCTCCCGGGGTGGAGCTTCACCTGGGCGCCCAGGGTATGTACAGGACGTTACGGTCCGGTTACGGACGGGGCTGTCCGGGCAAGGCTTGACCCTGGAAACAGCGATTCGTCCGCAAATAAACGCAAATTAACAATGAGTTATCATTCGCGCTCGGCTCAGCTTCCGGGTGCCGAGAAGGTCTTTGGGGACCCGTTGATTCATTGGCGTCAATTTGCGTTCATTTGCGGACAACTGCTTGCTCTAGGTTGACAGGCGTAGGGTGAAGACCTGGGCCGCTCAAGGTACCCTAAGAACGGGCGTTGCGCCCAACGGCGGCCGGCGGGTCAGCAATTCCAAATTTGGCGGCTAGATCGGTGCCCGTGGGAGCGGCGCCTCGCCGCGACCCAGTAGTTTGGTGGCCACCGGGCTCGCTGCGCCTCGCCCGGTCGCGCCGAGGCGGCGCTCCCACGGTGCCTCTGGACGCGATGTTGAACATTGGGCTCAAATTTGGAATTGCTGCCGGCGGGTCCCTGGCGGCCGGGTCTCAACCTAGGGGGTGGTCATGTCCGGGTGGGTACTGAGATTTCTCGGCGTCGGCAACGCCAATGCCCGCGCCCTGGGTTCCGCGGCGGCGGTGCTGGAGTCCGGCGGTGCCCCGCTGCTGCTCATCGACTGCGGCCCGGACACCCTGGACGCCTACCTGGCCCGTTACGGGGCCCTGCCCGAGGCCCTGTTCATCACCCACGCCCACCTGGACCACATCGGCGGCCTGGAGGGGCTCTTCTACCGCCTGGCCACGGTGCAGCCGCCACCCCCGCCCCCGCGGCTCTATGTCCCCGTGACCCTGGTGCCGGTGCTGCAAAGGCGGCTGGCGGACTACCCCAACCTGCTGGCCGAGGGCGGGGTCAACTTCTGGGACCTGTTCCGGCTGGTCCCGGTGGCGGAGCGCTTCTGGCACGGGGGGCTGCTGTTCGACTGCTTCCCCGCCCGGCACCACGAGTGGCTCTCCGCCTTCGGCCTGGCCCTGGAGGGGCGCTTCCTCTACAGCGGCGACACCCGCCCCATCCCCGAGGTGGTCAACCGCTACGCCAGCCACGGCGAGCCCATATTCCACGACTGCGCCCAGTGGGCCAACCCCTCCCACACCGGGCTCGCCGATCTGCGTGCCCAGTACAAGGAGGAGCAGTGGGGGCGGATGGTCTTGTACCACTACGAGTCCGAGGCGGCCGGCGCGGCCCTGGCGGCGGACGGGTTCCGCATCGCCCGGCCCGGGGCCTGCTTCGACCTGGGGCCGAACCAGGGGCCAGTCCAGGAGCCAGCCCAGGGGCACCTGCCTCAATCTCCACCCAAGGTGCCACCATGCCTGACCTCCTGACCCCGCCTGTCGCACAACCTTGGTTCGCCCATCCCGCCGCTGCCCTGGACAGTGCCGCCGAGGCCGCAGCCCTGGCCCGCCAGGCGACCCTGACCAAGCCCCCTGGGTCCCTGGGCCGGCTGGAGTCCCTGGTGGTGCGACTGGCGGCGATGCAGGGGCGGGAGCGCCCCAGCCTGGAGCGGGTCCGCATCGCCCTGTTCGCCGCCGACCACGGGGTGGCGGGGGAGGGGGTCTCGGCCTTTCCCCAGGCCGTCACCGGGCAGATGCTGCGCAACTTCAGTGCCGGGGGCGCGGCCATCTGTGTCCTGGCCCGGGGCCTGGGGGCGGAACTGGAACTGGTGGACCTGGGCACCGCCGGGCCGCCCCTGGATCTGCCCGGGGTGCGTCGCGCCCAGTTGGGCCCGGGGACCGCCAATCTGGCCCGGGGTCCGGCCATGACCGGCCATCAGGTCGCCGCCGCCCTGGCGGAGGGCCGGGCGGCCCTGGTCCGCGCCCAGGCCGCCGGGGCCCAGTTGTTCATCGCCGGAGAGATGGGCATCGCCAATACGACTTCGGCGGCGGCCCTGGCCTGCGCCCTGCTGGGGCGCCCGGCCGCGGACCTGGCCGGCCCGGGGACCGGGCTGGATGCCGTCGGGGTCGGGCGCAAGGCAGCGGTGATCGAGCGGGCCCTGGACCTGCATGGGCCCCACCTGGGCGAGCCCCTGGAGGCCCTGCGCCGGCTCGGGGGCTTTGAGATCGCGGCGATGGCCGGGGCCTATGTCGCCTGCGCCCAGGCCGGGGTCCCGGCCCTGGCGGACGGCTTCATCGCCGGGGTCGCGGCCCTGGTGGCGGTACGCCTGTGCCCCGGGGCCGGGGACTGGCTGATCCAGGCCCATGCCTCAGCGGAGCCGGGTCACGCCCTGGTGCTGGCCGCCCTGGGGGCGCAACCCCTGCTGGACCTGGGCCTGCGGCTGGGGGAGGGCAGCGGGGCGGCCCTGGCGGTGCCCCTGCTGCGCCTGGCCTGCGCCCTGCACGCCGAGATGGCCACCTTCGCCGAGGCCGGGGTGAGCGGCAAGGTGCCATGACCGACCGCTTCGCCGATCTGCTGCGTCACGGCGAGCCCGTCGGCGGGGGCCGCTTCCGCAGCGCCAGCGACGACCCGCTGACCGCGGGCGGCACGGCGGCTATGACCGCCGCCGCGGCCAGTGCCTGGGCCGGTGCCTGGGCCGATGCCTGGGCCGATGCCTGGGCCGGTGCCGGGGCCGGTGCCGGGGCGGGCTGGGACCGGGTCCTGAGCTCCCCGGCGCGGCGCTGCGCCGGATTCGCCGCAGACCTGGCCGGCGCCCGGGGCCTGCCCCTGGAGGTCTGGCCAGAGCTGCGGGAGCGTGGCTGGGGGGCCTGGGAGGGCCTGACCGCGGAACAGATCCCCGTCGCCGATCTGGCCCGCTTCTGGGCCGATCCGGCGGGCTTCACCCCCACCGGGGCCGAGCCCCTGGCCGAGTTCCACCGGCGCATCCGCTCGGCCTGGGGGCGGATACTGGCCGGCCCGGCCCGTCACCCCCTGGTGGTCACCCACGGCGGGGCTGTGCGGTCCATCCTGGGTTCGGTGCTCGACCTGCCGGACGCCGATCTGATCCTGATCGAGGTCCCCTACGCCTGCCTCACCCGGTTGCGCCTGCCTGCCGCCCCCGGGAGGCCGAGCCTGATGGCCCATGGCCCCTGCTCCGGCCTCGGCTCCGGCCCCAACTCTTGGAAGACGCCTTGATGTGGCGGGCCTGCCTGTTCGCCGGGCGCTTCCTCACCCGCCTGCCCCTGCCTGACCCAGGCGAACCCCAGGGGTCGGACCTGGGCCGCGCCGCCCTGTGCTACCCGCTGGTCGGGTTAGGTATAGGCGGCCTGGTGTGGGGCTCGGTCGTGGCCATACAGGCCCTGCACCCGGGCGCCGCCGCCCCGGCCCTGGCGGCCCTGGCCCTGATCGCCTGGGTCTGGCTCACCGGGGGCCTGCACCTGGACGGCCTGGCGGACAGCGCCGATGCCTGGGTCGGTGGGCTCGGGGATAGGGCCCGAACCCTGGAGATACTGCGCGACCCGCGCATCGGGGCCATGGGGGCCCTGGCCCTGGGCCTGGCCCTGATGGCCAAGTGGGCCGGGCTCCTGGCCTTGGTGCAGGGGGGCGGCCTGGCGGTGCTGATCTGGCTGCCGGCCCTGGCCCGGGGCCAGATCCTGGTGCTGATGCTGACCACGCCCTATGCCCGCCCATCGGGTATGGGGGCGTCGGCCGCCGCCGCCCTGCCCCGGGGCCCGGCCTGGGGGCTGGTCGCCCTGGTGGCGCTGGTCTCGGTCCTGACCCTGGGGCCTCTGGCGCTGGCGGTGGCGGGCCTGACCCTTCTGCTCTGGCGACGGGCCAATCTCCAACGCCTGGGGGGCTATACCGGCGACACGGCGGGGGCCCTGGTGGAGCTGACCGAGGCCCTCTGCCTGCTTGCGCTGGCCCTCTGATCCCGCGGTCGCGGCCCCGGGGCGCTCGGGCATACAATGCCGCCACCCAGGGTGCAACCCCCACGGGGGAGCGCATGCAAAACGACAAGAAGGGGACGCTGACCATGCTCGATCACAACATCCGCGAGTTGCCGTCGCCGGCCCAGCGCCGCGCCGAGCCCCAGCCCGCCGGCTCCAACCTCAAGCCCAAGGCCGACCCCGACCAGGGCCGCAAGGGCCACAAGAAGCACAAGCAGGCCAAGCGTCGCGCCGAGGTCAAGGCGGCCCTGGCCCCCATCGCCGAGGCCCTGGCCCAACTGCGCGGTCGGGTCAGCGACCTGCACGGCCTGCACCTGGAAGGGGAGGGCCGGGGTGCCCGGTTGGTGGCCCGCCTGGAGGCCCTGGGGGCCGAGCAGGCCCGCACCCAGGCCCTGACCGGTGCCCTGAACGGCCGGGTCGAGGCCCTGCGCGCCAGGGTCGAGGGGATGCGTGCCGAGGCCGCGGTCATCGGCGACACCCTGGCGGACCTGGCCATGCAGCCCGACAGGGACAGCGCCCTGTTCGCCCTGGAGGACCGTATCCAGGAGGCCGAGGAGACCCTGGCCGGGCTCTTGGCCCAGGCCGATGCCGGGGCCGCCGCCCAGGGTCTGACAGAGGGACTGGCCGACCGCCTGGCCGATCAGCTCGGCGGCCGGCTGGACGGCGTCGCCCAGGACCTGACCGCCCAGGCCGGGCGCCTCGCCGAGATCGAGGCGCGGGCCACAGGCCCGGCCGCGGACGCGCAGGCCCTGACCCGGGTGGAGCAGACCCTGGAGACCCTGGCCGCCGGGCTGGACCAGCGCATCGGCGCCCAGGAACGGGACATCAACACCCTGCGCGATCAGAACAAGCGCTGGCGGGAGGCGGAGCGGACCTGGGCCGAGGAACGCCTCCAGGGCCTGCGCCGCGGCCTGGCCGGCGGCATGGGCGCCCTGGCCCTTCTGCTGCTGGCCGGGGCGGCGGCGACCTGGTGGCACGGGGAGCGGCAACTGGACCTGATCGCCGCGCGTATCAACGCGGTGGAGCAGGGCACCGGCGAGCGCCTCGCCGCCCTCGCGGCCCAGACCTCGTCCCAG
>DYRB01000088.1:7078-9501 GCA_020718945.1 Lamprocystis purpurea
CCGGCTGGGCGCCGTGATCCAGGGGCTCCAGGCGACCAATGCGGACCTCTCCGCCCGCATCGCCGCCCTGGCCGCGGCGGGTGCCGGCGCGGGCGATGCCAGCCGCGCCGACCTGCTGGCCCGGGTGCGGGCCCTGGAGGAGGTGCGGGCCCTGAACGTGCCGGTCGCCCAGCCTTCCGCGCCCGTCTTGCCTGCCAGTCCGGCGGCCCCGGTGCCGGTTCAGGCCCCCGAGCCGGTGGCCGCGGTCGCCCCCCCGGCCGCGCCAATGCCGGCCGAGGTCCCCCCGGCCGCAATCCCCCCGGCTGCGGTCCCCCCGGCTGCGGTCCCCCCGGCCGGCGAGCGCTTTGCCCTCCAGCTCATCGGCTTCCGCAGCCAGGCGAGCCTGGCCCCCTTCGCCCGCGCCCATGGTATCGAGTCCCAGACCCGCTGGCTGCGGGCACCGGGGCGCGGCCGGGCCTGGTACCTGGTCCTGTTCGGCGACTATGGGACCCGGGGTGAGGCCCAGGCGGCCCTGGACGCGCTCCCGGCGGACCTGCGTCGCCTGTCGCCCCAGGTGCGTCCCCTGGCCCCGGAGGCCGAGCCCCTGGCGGCGGACTGAGGCGGGCCCCATGCAACCCGAATTCTGGCTGCAACGCTGGCAGCAGGGGGAGATCGGCTGGCACCTGCGGGAGGTCAACCTCCACCTCCAGGGGCACTGGCCCCGGCTGGGCCTGACCGGCGCGGGGCGGGTCCTGGTCCCCCTGTGCGGTCGGAGCCTGGACCTGCTCTGGCTGGCCGCCCAGGGCCATCGGGTGCTGGGGGTCGAACTCAGCCAGATCGGCGTCGAGGCCCTGTTCCGGGACAACGGCCTGACCCCGGTGGTCACCGAGGAGCCGCCCTTCCGCCGCTATCGCAGCGACGAACTGGAGGTGCTCTGCGGGGACTTCTTCGACCTGGACCCGGGGCACCTGGGTGAGGTCGCCGCGGTCTACGACCGGGCCTCCCTCATCGCCCTGCCGCCCCACCTGCGTCCAGGTTACTTGGCCCATCTGGACAGCCTGATCGGACCCAGGACCCGGGTCCTGCTCATCACCCTGGATTACGACCAGGCCCAGATGGCCGGCCCGCCCTTCGCGGTGGGGGAGGCCGAGGTCCGGGCCCATTACGCCGGGCGCTTCGACATCCAGCCCCTGGCCGCGGTCGATGTGCTGGCGGAAAGCCCCGGGTTCCGGGCCCGTGGGGTGACCGCGCTGACGGAGCGGGTTTTCGCCCTGCATCCACGGGGCTGAGGGCCATCCGTCACCAGGTGGTCGCGGTCCCGCCGATCCCAGAGCTTGCCACCGGCTCGCGTGGGCGATGCGGCCGTGCGCCCCCATCCCCTGGGTGGCTATGAGGGTCTGACCGCGGCCCCGCTGTTGATGGGTGCCGCTGGACTACTCGCGCACCAGGCGCAGGTAGTTGGCCTTGGACCGCTGGCGGCGTCGTTTGGCCTGGTCCGGGCGGGCGTCAACCCCGGCCTCCTCCAGGTGCTTCAAGTACGCCGCCGGGGGCAGCGCCCGGGACCGCATGCTGGCCCTCCAGGCCATTCTCGCCGCCAAGCCGCCGCCCTGGCTGGCCAAGGTCATGGGCCAGACCCCGGAGGAACGCGTCCGCTTCGAGCGCGACCTGTTGGATGCCGGGGAGGCCCAGGCATGATCACCCCGGAGCGCATCGAGCAGGTCACCCGGGTGGTGGAGCGCGCCGGGCTGAACGAGCGGACCCTGTCGGCCCTGCGCGAGGCCTTCGGCGAGATCCACTTCACCTACTGCATGGACGACGACATAGGCGCCGGGGTCGGCGTCGGCGCCCCGGTGCGCGAGGCCGAGGGCTTCAACCTCTACCTGGTGGACGGGCGCTCACATTGCATGCGCTTCACCAACGACCTGGCCGCTGCCACCGGGCTGGTCCTGGCCGAAACCGATCATGGTGCCTGAGCGGGCCGACCCGGAGCCCGAGGTCCGGCTCAAGGTCGCCGAGCGTATCCGCTGCGAGGAGGCCGGGGACCTGCTCCGGGACGGCGATTGGCGGGTGCGTCTGCGCCTGGCCGGGCGCCTGCCCGTGGCCCTGCTCGGCGACCTGGTGGCCGACCGGGACCCGGATGTCCGCGCCGTGGCCCAGGCCCGCGGCACCGAGTCGCCGGGCGACTAGGGTTCCTTGAGGGCTCAAGACCGTGCCGGATGAGTCAAATTCCGCGCCGGTCGGCATCCGTGGGAGCGCCGCCCTCGGCGCGAGGACGCGTCTTCCAGAGGCGTTGCTGCAAGACGACCCGTCGCGGCGAGGCGCCGCTCCCACTGGGTTGGCTCCGGGCCCATGCCTGGGCGGTCTGAGGCAAAGCCTCGCTCATTCATCTACTGGGTGCTGAGCCTGCGCGAGTATCAGGACCGCGACGGCGAGGGGCGCCTGAC
>DYRB01000089.1 GCA_020718945.1 Lamprocystis purpurea
TGCGCGCCAGGACTGGGCCTCGGCCCTGGGGCGCCTGGACGCCAGCCTGGCGGCGGAACGTGCCCTGGGGCGCCCGGCCCAGGACATCGGGGCCACCCGGTTCAACCGCGCCAATGTGCTGGTGGAACTGGGCCGCCTCCCCGAGGCCAAGGCCGAGCTGGAAGCCTGCCTGGGGCTCTTTGAGGGCAATCCCGCGATGCAGGCCAAGGCCCTGGGCGCCCTGGCGGACATCTTCCACCGCCAGGGGGACAGCCCCCAGGCGATCACCCAGGAGCGCCGGGCCCTGGCCCTGTGCGAGCGGCTCCCGGACCCCGCCGACCGGGCCATCTCCCACAACAACCTGGCCATCTACCTGGAGCCCGGTGGGGCCCCGGCGGCCCTGGGGGAGGCGGCCGACCACCAGCTTGCCGCCCTCGCCTACCGCCTCGCCGCCGGGCTGGGGCAGGACCTCCAGACCTCGCTGCGCAACTACGTCATCGACTACAGCCGCGCCCGGGCCGCCGGGGCGGAGCCCGAGCCCCCCCGCCTGGCCCAGGTCCTCGCCGACCCCGCCTTCGCCGCCCTGGACCAGTGGCTGCGCCAGCGCGGCACAGACCCCGCCGAGCTCCAGGCGGCCATCGACCAAGTCCTCGCCCAGGCCCGGGAGGCCGCCGGCCCATGACCCCGCCCGGCGCCCCATCCCTGCGGGACCCGGTCGGACTTCAGTCCGACCGCCGGTGCCCGCGGGTCGGTCCTGCCCTTGCCTGGTGGCAGGCCAGTCCGTAGAGTCAAGGCCCAGAGGCAACCCAAGTCCAATGCCGTCATGAATCTGTCCATTGAGGCCCTGCGCAGACAGGCTGGCCGGCTGATCGGGGCCGTCCGGCGCGGCGAGGCCGTGACCCTGGCCCTGCGCGGTCGCGCCCTGGTCCGGGTGCTGCCGGTGCAGCAGGGCCCCGGCTCAACGGGGGCCCCGACGGCCGGCACCGAACTCTTCGGCCTCTGGGCGGACCGCGCCGACCTGGAGGATGTCGATGCCCATGTGCGGCGTCTGCGCACCGGCCGCCGCGAAGGGCAGACACCACCCTTTACAACGAGGATCGGACCCATGGCCCCACAGACCAGCGATGTGACCGAGCGGCTTCACGCCGAGATCGAGCAGACGCCTGAGCGCTATCGGCCGCTCCTGCTGCGGCTGGTGCACTCCTTCCGCGAGGGTATCGAGGCCGACGAGCCCTGGCCAAGCGCCGCCGAGGCGGTCCGCGACGGGTGGCGCGACCTCCAGGCCGGGCGGGTCCGACCCGTCGAGACCCTGTGGGACGGCATCGCCACGGACTAGTCCCATGCAGGTCGGCTACACCGACGCCTTCAAGCGCCAGGTCAAGCGCCTGAGTCGGCGATATCGGCGGATTCGCGACGACGTCCAGCCGCTGATCGACCGCCTGGTCTCTGGAGAGACCCCAGGGGATCGGATTCAGGGGCTCGGGCATATCCTCTACAAGGTGCGGGTGCGCAACAGCGACCTCCCCAAGGGAAAAAGCGGGGGTTATCGGGTCGTCTACTACCTGCGCACCGACACCGATGTGTCCCTGATCGCCATCTACAGCAAGTCCGAGCAGTCGGACATTTCGCTCGAGACCTTGCTGCGGATCATCTCCGAAGATGCCTGACCGGCGGCGGACGCCAGGAACCCAACACCGGGCCCGACCAACATGACCCAGACCCTCGACCAACTCCTCGCCGACCTGACCGCCGCCGTGGCCGCCGGGGACGCGGCCCTGGCCCTGGACCTGGCCCGCCGCATCCAGCAGCGCCTGGCCGCGGAGGCGGCGGACGGCGCCCGGGTGGAGACCCAGGTGCGGGCCCTGATGGCGGGGTTGGAGACCCGGCGTCGGCAGCCCCTGGGCCCCGAGCACAAGGCCCTGTCGGTCACCCGCGGCGGGTCCGAGCCGGGGCAGGGCGCGGTCTACCCGGTCTGGTACGGCACCAACCGCAGGCCGGACGGCCAGGGGGGCTTCGGCCCGGAGCGCCACGACCGCACCAGCCTGGGGCGGGTCCAGGTCTGGGTCCCGCAGGCCCACCGCTTCGGGGAGACCGGCAACCCCTTCTGGAAGCGCCTGCTGCGCTTCGACCTGCGCGACGACCGGCTGCGCATCCAGGCCATCGAGGGCCGCGAGCGGGGGCCCTTCTTCGCCGAGGTCCGGGCGGCCCTGGAGGCGGCGGGGGACGGGCCCCAGGCCCTGATCTATCTCCACGGCTTCAATGTGACCTTCGCGGACGCGGCCATCCGCGCCGCCCAGATCGGCTGGGACCTCAAGGTCCCCGGGGTCACCGCCTTCTTCAGTTGGCCCTCCCGGGGGACCCTGGCCGCCTACCCGGCGGACGAGGCGACCATCGAGGCCAGCGAGCGGGCCATCGCCGACTTCCTGCTCGACTTCGCCGCGGGGTGCGGCGGGGCCAGGGTCCACATCGTGGCCCACAGCATGGGCAACCGCGGCCTGCTGCGGGCCCTGCAGCGCATCGCCGCCGACGCCCAGACCCGGGGCCGGCTCAGGTTCGGGCAGATCTTCCTGGCCGCCCCGGACCTGGACCGGGACCTGTTCCTGGACCTGGCCCGCCTCTACCCGGGGTTCGGCGAGCGCACCACACTCTATGCCTCCGACGGCGACCGGGCGGTACACCTCTCCGCCCGGCTCCACGACGCCCCCCGGGCCGGCTACTACAGGCCCTTCACGGTGGCCCCGGGGATCGACACCGTGGCCGTCCCCGACTTCGACCTGGACCTGCTCGGCCACAGCTACTTCGCCCAGGCCGAGGCCCTGCTCCACGACCTCTACGACCTGATGCGCCACGGCGAGCCCCCGGCCCGGCGTCAGCGGGTCGAGCCGGCGGAGGACGGCGGGGCGAGCTTCTGGCGGCTGCGGCGTTAGGGGTTATCGGGAGGGTGGTCGGGAATGGGGCTTGGCACAGCCAAGGCTCACGAACTCGGCAACAGCGGCGGCGGAATCAGGCGGATCCGGCGCGGGGTACCCTGGGGAGTCCTGACGGAAGATCGGGGGCGACGGCACCTGTGCTTAGTCGCGGTGGCCATACCGTAACTCCCCGCAGTTACAGGCGTTCGCGGATCTTTCGGGCTATCGAAGAGGGGGCAAAGCACAAGTATATTGATATTTCGCGAGATCTCTGCAATATTAGGAATTATTCAAATCGTGCTGGAGAAGGGTGCCATGCTGGTCGAGTTTCGTGTCAAGAACTTCCGCAGCCTGCGTGACGAGCAGGTGCTGAGCCTGGTGGCATCGACCGACAAGACCCTGCGCGATACCCATACCCTTCCCACCGGCATCAAGGCAGCCCCCGCCCTGCTGCGCAGCGCCGTGCTCTACGGCGCCAACGCCAGCGGCAAGTCCACCCTCATCAGGGCGCTCCAGTACATGCGCGGGGTGGTGGTCGAGTCGGCCAGGGTCCAGCCCGGCCAGACCTTCGCGGTACAGCCGTTCCGGCTCGACGCCAAGTCCGCCGCCCAGCCCACCGAGTTCGAGGTCACGTTCCTGCGCGACGGGGTGCGCTATCAGTACGGCTTCGCCATGACGCCGCAGCGCATTGTGCGCGAGCACCTGCTGGTCTACAGGGCCTTCAAGCCCCAGCGCTGGTTCGAGCGCCGATTCAACGCCGAGACCGGCAAGGACCTCTACGAGTTTGGCCCCGGCCTCAAAGGTGCCAAGAACCTCTGGGAGGGCGCCACGCGCCCCAATTCCCTGTTCCTGTCGATGGCCGTACAGCTCAACAGCGAGGCGCTGCGCCCCGTTTTCGACTGGTTTCTCAGCCGGCTGGTCATCGTCAACGAGCAGGCCCCGCTCAACCCGCAGGTTTCCATCCAGAAGCTCAAGCAGCCCGAAGGCCGCAAGTCGATTTGCGACTTCCTCGCCGCCGCCGACATCAGCATTGCCGACATCGACGTGGTCTCCCGCAAGGTGCCCGGCCAGGCGGTGCACTTCGACCTGGTGGCCGGCACGACCGAGGTGCGCAGCGAGGAAGTGGAGCGGCATGAGCTGCGCTTTCGCCACGCCACCGACCAGGGCGAGGCCGTATTCGACCTGACGGACGAGTCCGGCGGTACCCGCAACCTGCTGTTCCTCGCTGGGCCCACCCTCGATATCCTCAAGCAAGGCCAGACGCTGGTGATCGACGAGCTGGACACCAGCCTGCACACCCTGCTGGTGCGCGAGTTCGTGCGCCTGTTTCACCGGCCGGAGATCAGCCCCGGCGGGGCTCAGCTCCTCTTCACCACCCACGACACCTCCCTGCTGGATGCCTACGGCCTGTTCCGGCGCGATCAGGTCTGGCTGGTGGAAAAGGGGAGCGATCAGGCATCAACCCTGATCGCCCTCAACGAGTTCAGCCCGCGCAAGAACGAGGCGCTGGAGCGCGGCTACCTGATGGGCCGCTACGGTGGGGTACCGTTCCTTGACGGTTCGCTGGGGTTCGAGCACTGATGGGGCGCGACCAGCAGCCCAAGGAGCGCCAGAAGCGAGAACTGGCGCGCAGGCAGGGCCGCCGCGCCGGCTACGACCGTATCCTCATCGTCTGCGAAGGCAGCAGGACCGAGCCGAACTACTTCAAGGAGATTCGCACGGCCCTCCATCTGCACACCGCCAACGTGGCGGTGCAGCCCAGCGAACTCGGCACCGATCCGCTCAGCGTGGTGCGGTACGCTCGGGAGCTGTTCGAGCGGGGCGACCCCCGCAAGGGCATTCAGCCCCGCGCCTTCGAGCAGGTCTATGGCGTGTTCGACCGCGACGACCACCGGGGCTACTTCGATGCGCTCCAACTCGCCGAGTCGCTGGACCGCAAGCTGATGAACGACGCCCGACAGCCGGTGCGCTTCCGCGCCATCGCCTCGGTGCCCAGCTTTGAGCTCTGGCTGCTGCTGCACTACGAGGACATCCAGGCCCCGCTGCACCGGGACGAGGTGATGCAACGCCTGAAGCGGCACATCCCCGACTACGACAAGGGCGCGAGCGGGGCCTTCACCGCCACCTGCGACCGACTGAACACCGCCACCGAGCGTGCGCAAGGATTGGCGGCCCGATTCACGGCCTACACCGATCCCGAGCCCTACACTGCCGTCGTCGACCTGGTGACCTGGCTCACCACTCTGCGTGGCTGATGCGCCGATCACCGGGCAGGCGATGGCACCGAAGATGCTCGCTAGGGCCCGCAGGCCCTAGTAGCGGCTGGCGCAAGCGTGTGGAACCGGCGGAGGACGGCGGGGCGAGCTTCTGGCGGCTGCGGCGGTAGGTCTGCGATGCCTTCGCGGCCAAAGCCGCTCCCACCGGACCTTGGTCCCCGGCGGCCCCGGCCCCGTATAATCCACCCCCATCCCCAGCCGCCAGCCCCAGGACCTGCCATGCCAGACCGCTCCGACCGACTCCGCGCCCTGCTCGCCGAACGCATCCTGATCCTGGACGGGGCCATGGGGACCATGATCCAGCGCTACAAACTGGAGGAGGCGGACTACCGCGGCAGCCAGTTCAAGGACTGGCCCTCGGACCTCAAGGGCAACAACGACCTGCTGGCCCTGACCAAGCCGGAGGTGATCCGCACCATCCACGAGCAATACCTGGAGGCCGGGGCAGACATCCTGGAGACCAATACCTTCAACGGCAACCGCCTGTCCCAGGCGGACTACGGGCTCCAGGACCATACGGTGGAGATCGTCACCGCCGCGGCCCGCCTGGCCCGGGACTGCGCCGACCGCTTCACCGCCCTGACCCCGGACAAGCCGCGCTTCGTCGCCGGGGTGCTGGGGCCGACCAGCAAGACCGCCAGCATCTCCCCGGACGTGAACGACCCGGGGGCGCGCAACACCCACTTCGACGAGCTGGTGACCATCTACATGGAGGCGACCCGGGCCCTGATCGCCGGGGGCGTGGACGCCATCCTGATCGAGACCATCTTCGATACCCTCAACGCCAAGGCCGCGGCCTTCGCCGTGGACCAGGTGTTCGAGGAGGACGGCCTGGTGCTGCCGGTGATGATCTCCGGGACCATCACCGATGCCTCGGGGCGGACCCTGTCCGGGCAGACGGTGGAGGCCTTCTACAACAGCCTGCGCCACGTCCGGCCCCTGTCCATCGGGCTCAACTGTGCCCTGGGCCCGGATGCCCTGCGCCCGCATGTGGAGGACATGGCCCGGGTAGCGGAGGTCTATACCAGCTTCCACCCCAACGCCGGGCTGCCCAACGAGATGGGCGAGTACGACATGACCCCGGCCCAGATGGCCGAGCACATCGCCGAATGGGCGGAGTCGGGGTTCGTGAATATCGTCGGCGGCTGCTGCGGCAGTTCCCCGGACCACATCCGTGCCATAGCCGCGGCCATGCAGGGCAAGGCCCCGCGCCGGCCCCAGGACCACGACCACCGGCTGCGGCTGTCGGGGCTCGAAGCCTTCAATGCCTGACCCGCGAAGAATTTCAGCCGCAAATAAACGCAAATTAACGCAAATAAATCCGACTGTTACGAGGTGACCTCGCAGATCCGAGAGGCCGATCTTCATTTGCGTCCATTTGCGTTCATTTGCGGCTGAACTGCTCTTTCTGAAGTAAGCGATGGGATCTGGATATGACCGGGAGTAGCGACATCGACTGGGCCGCCGGCCGCCTCCAGGCCCTGGAGGCATCCGTCGGGCTGGCCCTGGTGGGCCAGGGGCAGGTGGTGCGGGAGGTGGTGGTGGCCCTGGCCGCCGCCGGGCATGTCCTGGTGGAGGGGCTGCCGGGACTGGGCAAGACCCTGTTGGTACGGGCCCTGGCCCGGGCGGTGGGCGGGCGCTTCGGGCGCATCCAGTTCACCCCGGACCTGATGCCGAGCGACGTGACCGGGCATGCCATGTTCGATATGAAGACCGACCGGTTCCACATCCGCCGCGGCCCTGTGTTTTGCAACCTGCTGCTGGGCGACGAGATCAATCGGGCCCCAGCCAAGACCCAAGCGGCCCTGCTGGAGGCCATGCAGGAGCAGCAGGTCACCATCGAGGGCCAGGCCCTGGCCCTGGAGCCGCCCTTCCTGGTCCTGGCCACCCAGAACCCCATCGAGCAGGAGGGGACCTATCCCCTGCCCCAGGCCCAGCTCGACCGCTTCCTGGTCAAGGTCTTCATCGACTACCCGGGCCTGGCGGAGGAACTGGCGGTGGTGCGCCAGGTCACCGAAGGCAGCATCGGGGACGCCCTGGACGTCTCCCGGGTGGAGCCGGTCCTGACCCCGGAGGAGGTCATCCGCGTCCAGCAGACCGCCGCCTCGGTCCAGCTCGACCCCGCGGTGCTGGATTATGCGGTGCGCATTGTGCGCGCCACCCGGGACTGGAACGGCATCGAGACCGGGGCCGGGCCCAGGGCCGGGGTGGCCCTGGTGCGCGCCGCCCGCGGCCATGCCCTGGCGGCGGGCACCCCCTTCGTCACCCCGGACGACGTCAAGGCCATGGCCCCGGCGGTGCTGCGCCATCGCCTCAAGCTCGGGGCGGACCTGGAGATCGAGGGCTACCGCCCGGACGAGGTGCTGGCGGACCTGCTGGCGGACCTGCCGGCCCCCCGGGCATGACCCCCCGCCGGCCCCTGGTCCTGGTGCTCGGGGCCTGGTGGCTCCTGGCCCTGGCCGCCGCCTTCCAGCCCGGGCTGGTCCCGGCCTGGCAGGCCCTGGGGCTGATCCTCGGCGGCATTGCCATCGCTGACCTCATCGCCCTGACCCGCCTGCCCGCCCCCCGGGTGGAGCGGCGGGTGGGCCACACCTTGCCGCTGGGGGTCTGGAGCCCGGTGCGCCTGACCCTGACCAACGCCGACCGGCCCCTGCGCCTGGACCTGTACGACCTGCACCCGCCGGAGCTGGCAGCCCGTGGCCTGCCCCAGCACCTGCGCCTCGCCGCGGGCGAACGGCAGCGCCTGAGCTATAGGGTCTGCCCGCCGCGGCGCGGGGACTTCGCCTTCGCCGGCTGCGACCTGGGGCTGATCTCCCCGGCCGGGCTCTGGACCCAGCGCCGTCGCCTGCCGCTGGCGGAGTCGGTGCGGGTCTTCCCCAACTTCGCCGCCATCAGCCGCTATACGCTGCTGGCGGCCAACGACCAGTTGAGCCAGCTCGGGGTGCGACGCCTGCACCGGCGCGGGGCCGGGGCCGAGTTCCACCAGTTGCGCGAGTACCGCCACGGCGACGAACTGCGCCGCATCGACTGGAAGGCGACCTCACGCCTGCGCAAACCCATAGCCCGGGAGTATCAGGACGAGCGCGACCAGCGCCTGGTCTTTCTGCTCGACTGCGGGCGTCGCATGCGGCATGCGGAGGCCGCGACCGGCCCGGGCCCGGCCCCCAACAGCCACCTGGACGAGGCCCTGAACGCCCTGCTCCTGCTCGCCTATGTGGCCATCCGCCAGGGCGATGCGGTGGGGCTCATGACCTACGGGGGCCCAAGGCTCTGGTTCGCCCCGCGCAAGGGGCCGGACACGGTCAATCGGCTGCTGGAGGCGGTCTACGACCTGCAACCCGGCCTGGCCGCCGCCGATCCGTTGGAGGCCGCCCGGGCCCTGATGCAGGCCCAGCGCCGCCGCGCCCTGGTGCTGATCCTCACCAACGGCCGGGACGAGGACCAGGCCGAGCTGCACACCGCCGTGCGCCTGCTGCTGCGCCGCCATCTGGTGGTGGTGGCGGACCTGCGCGAGGCGAGCCTGGACCGGGCCCTGGCCGCCCCGGTCGCCGACCGGGACGCGGCCCTGCGCCTGAATGCCGTGCTCGCCTACTTGGAGGACCGCCGCCGCCACCACGAGCGGTTGGCCCATCTGGGCACCCATGTCCTGGACCTGGTCGCGGCCCAGCTCCCCGCGGCCCTGGTCAATCGGTACTTCGTCATCAAGCGGGCTGGGGTGCTGTAGCCTAGAAAGAGCAATTCGGCCGCAAATTACGCAAATAAACGCAAATGGGTCAGTCACTTAATTAGAGTTCGAGGGTCACCCACAGGGTGAATCGGAGACCGACACGAAGTCCTTGTTTATTTGCGTCTATTTGCGTTCATTTGCGGCTCAACTGCTTTTCTCAGGTCTTGGGGCCCCTCCCCGGGATCGGCCCAGCCTTAACTTCTCACCAGACGATCCAGCAGGAGATCGGCGAGGTCCCGCCGTCCGTCCAGCACGGCGAGCACCAGGACGCGGTCGGCCTCGATGCGATAGACCATGCGCCAGGGGCGCTCGATCAGCTCCCGATACTGATGAACCCCGATGGCCTGCAGCTCCGGTACCAGGCGGCCGCGCTCCGCGGCAGTCGTCAGCGACTCCCCCAGGTCTTGCAAGCGGTCGAGTACCGACAAGGCATTGTCGAGGCTGTCCTCGGCGATGTACTCAACGATGCCATCCAGATCGCGCCGGGCGGTTGCAGACCAGAATACCTGCCGTTCAACCATCGACCGAGCCGCCGCCG
>DYRB01000090.1 GCA_020718945.1 Lamprocystis purpurea
CGGCATGCTGCCATCGGCCTCCCTGGACGAGAGGGGCAAGGGGATGTACGAGCCCATCCACGGCTCGGCCCCGGACATCGCAGGCCTGGGTGTGGCCAATCCCCTGGCCACCATCCTCTCGGTGGCCATGATGCTGCGCTACAGCTTCGGTGAGCTGATCCTGGCCGACCGGGTCGAGCGGGCGGTCTCCGCGGTCCTGGACCAGGGCCTGCGCACCCCGGACATCCTGTCCGCCGGCACGACTCAGGTGGGTACCGAGGCCATGGGCGATGCCGTGGTCGGGGCCCTGGTTGCCGGGGTTTGACGCGGGGCCCCTAGTTTCGCGGAGAGATTATCTAGCCGCAAATGAACGCAAATGAACGCAAATTCTCTGGGGCCTCTGGTCTCGCTCTGACGGGCTCCGGGACGGGACCCTGTGGCCATAGCGCCGGCCGGGTCGTTTGCCTTCATTTGCGTTTATTTGCGTTCATTTGCGGTTTCCTGTCTTCTATAGGTCGGGGCAAATAGGTGCAGCGGTGCCTGGCCGTTATTCGTCTGGAGTCTTGTTATGAATCGGGTCGGTTTTGTCGGTTGGCGGGGTATGGTCGGGTCGGTCCTCATGGGGCGGATGCGTGAGGAGCGGGACTTTGATCAGATTGCCGAGCCGGTCTTTTTCACTACTTCTCAGGCCGGGGAGCCGGGGCCGGATCTGGGCCGTGGCGCTGCACCCTTGCAGGATGCCTTCGACCTGGAGGTCCTGGGGCGCCTGGACGCCATAGTCACCTGCCAGGGCGGGGACTACACGAAACAGGTCTATCCGCAACTGCGTGCCCGTGGTTGGGGCGGCTACTGGATCGATGCCGCATCGAGTCTCCGTATGGAGGAGGGGGCCACTATTATTCTCGACCCGGTCAACCGGGAGGTGATCGAGGCGGCGCTGCAGGCCGGACGGCGCGACTTCATCGGCGGCAACTGCACCGTGAGCCTGATGCTCATGGCCATCGGCGGGCTGTTCCGGGCCGGGCTGGTGGAGTGGGTCAGCGCCATGACCTACCAGGCCGCATCCGGGGCCGGGGCCAAGAACATGCGCGAACTGCTTGCCCAGATGGGGGCACTGCATGCCGGGGTCGCCGATCTGCTGGCGGACCCGCACTCGGCCATCCTCGAGATCGACCGGCGGGTTACGGAGACCATGCACAGGACGGACTTCCCGGTCGCCAATTTCGGCGTGCCCCTGGCCGGCAGCCTGATCCCCTGGATCGACACCCAACTGCCCAACGGCCAGAGCCGCGAGGAGTGGAAGGGGAGCGCCGAGACCAACAAGATCCTCGGCCGCATCCACGATCCGCTGCCTATCGACGGGCTCTGCGTGCGCGTCGGGGCCATGCGTTGCCACAGCCAGGGTCTGACCATCAAGCTGACCTCGGACCTGCCCATGGACGAGATCGAGGGTATCATTGCCTCGGCCAACGACTGGGTGCGCCTGATCCCTAACGACCGCGCCGACACGGTCAAGGCCCTGTCCCCCGCGGCGGTCACCGGGACCCTGCAAGTCCCCGTGGGTCGCCTGCGCAAGATGGATCTGGGTGACAAGTACCTGGCCGCCTTCACCGTGGGCGACCAACTCCTGTGGGGGGCCGCGGAGCCCCTGCGGCGCATGCTGCGGTTGCTCGACGAGCGCTGAGGTCCGCGGGCCGGGCGGTTGCGGCCGGCCAGGCTGCATCCTGACCGCAGGCGCGATCCGACAGCCGTCACAATTTCTCGCTGCGAGCGGCGTGGCTGCCTTGGTGATCAGGGCTCTATGGGATATAGTTCCGGCGGGGCGCCGGCCGTGCGGCGCCGTCGCTGACCCCAGGGTCGGGGGCCAAGAAGACCCGATAAGACGGGCGGTGGTGCGAAGGCGTCGAGCGCGCGGTGGGCTTGGCGAGCCGGCTCGCACCTTTCGGCAGTTGACTTAACCCTCCGAGGGCGAAGGATGTTTCGCAAGTCTATTCTGGCGTCGACCCTGTCTCTGCTGTTGCTCCCGAGCAGCAGTTGGGCCCTTGGTGTCGGTGGCCTACGGCCGGAATCTGCCCTGAATCAACCCTTTGCCGGTGAGATCGAGTTGGTCGGGGCCAATCCCGATGAACTCGACGCGATCAAGGTGGTCCTCGCCCCCGAGGCGGAATTCGCCAAGCGCGGGGTGGATCGCCAGCAGTTCCTGAGCAAGCTGCGCTTCAAGCCGCAGATCTCCCCGCGGGGCAAGACGGTGATTCGCGTCACCAGCACCGAGCCCGTCCGGGAGCCTTACATGGACTTCCTGGTGGAGGTCATCTGGCCCAAGGGGCGCATCGTCAAGGGCTTCACGGTCCTGCTCGACCCGCCGGTGACGGCGCGCCGCTCCGCACCTGCGGTGGAGCGACCGGTTGCCTCGGCCCCGGCAGCCCCTGCCCCCAAGCCCGTCGCGGCGCCTGCCCCCAAGCGCGAGCCCGCGCCGCCCGTGGTCTCGCCGCCGGCCCGCGCCCCAGCGCCTGTGGCCGCCGAGCCGAGCGTCAAGGGGGAGTTCCCCCTGCGCACCCGTCCCATCAAGGCTGGGACCGGGCTGTGGCGGACGGCACGCAACCTGGCCCCGCCCGGGGCGACCGTTGCCCAGACGGCGATGGCCCTCTATCGCAACAACCAACAAGCCTTCGTTCAGGGCGACATCAATCGCCTGCGCCAGGGGCAGGTGTTGCAGGTCCCCAGCTCCGCCGAGCTGTTCGCCATGGATGCGGGTGCCGCCGAGCGGGAATTCCGCGCCGCCCTGGCCGGCAAGCGGGTCACCGCCAAGCCGCTGACCGATGTGGCCGCCGCGGCCCGCGAGGACGAGTCCCGACTGAAGATCGCCGGTGCCGCCCAGACCGCGGAGCGCCGCCCTGGGCCTACCCGCGGCCAGGCCGGCGACGGCGCTGCCGGGGGCTCGTCGGACATGGAGCAGGAGCTTCTCCTGGTGCGCGAGACCGGCGAGAGTACCCGCCAGGAGACCGATGAGCTGCGCCAGCGGGTGCGGCTGCTCGAATCCAATCTGGCCGAAATCCAGCAGGTCCTGACCCTGCGCGACGCCGAATTGGCACGGCTTCAGGGGGCAGAGACGCCCCAGGGCAGTCCGGAACCGGCGGTGCCGGCTGATGCGCCGCCCACGCAACAGGCCCAGGCCCAACAGACGCTGGCCCAGGCCCAGCCACAGCCTATCGGGGGCGGTGCTGCCCCGGGGCCGAGCGAATCCGGAGGCTCAGAGGTCCCCGCAGGGTCGAATGGGGCTCAGACCGCGCAGGGGCCGGTTTCGGCCCCAGAGGCCAAGCCTGGCCCGGCGCCCGAGTCCAGTACCGAAACCACCGCCGATACCAAGCCGGCAGCGGACCCGAAGCCGATCACCGACACCAAGCCGGCAGCGGACCCGAAGCCGACCGCCGACGCCAAGCCGGCAGAGGACCTGAAGCCGATCACCGACGCCAAGCCGGCAGCGGAATCCGAGGCCAAGCCTCCGGAGGGCCCGACCCTGGCGGCGGCAAAGCCCAAGCTGCACGGTCTGGAGGGGGTGTCCGCGGACGGCCCCGGTCCCCGCGAGAGGGCGCGCGGCGGGTCGCCAGGCGAGCCGGCGGTGGGGGGCGGGTCCTGGCTGGACGCGGTACCGTCCCCGGTGCTCTGGTCGCTTGCCTTTGCCGCCCCGGTGCTGGGTCTGCTCGGATGGCTCTCGGTACGGCGTCGGCGGCGCATCGAGGAGAGCCTGAGCGAGCTCCACCTGCCCAGCTCGGTCAATCTGCACGACGAGGCGACCTCGATGATGTCGCCCATGTCGGAGACCACCGAGGCCTTCCATGAGCCGGAGATGGAGGAGGCTGCCCTGCCCGAGTCTAACGCCTCCTACATGGCCGAGGACGACGGTGACGAGTCCGACGTCATTTCCGAGGCCGACATCTACATCGCCTATGGGCGCTACCGCGATGCGGAGGGTCTGCTCAAGCAGGCCATAGCGCGTGCGCCGCGGCGGGTGGATCTGCACTACAAGCTGGCCGACGTCTATGCCGGGGCCAGGAATCAGGACGGGCTTGCCACCCTCATGGATGAAATGGAAGCCGCCAGGATGGATCAGGAGCACCCGGACCAGTGGGACCGCCTGGTGGCCCTGGCCAGGTCCGCCAGCGAGCGGGCCCCCGCGACCCCGGTAGCTTCTTCGGCCCCAGTTGCGGCCTCGGCCGCGGCCGGCCTGGGTACCTTCTCCCTCAGTCCCGCCCCGGCAGCAGGCGGGCGCGGCCAGGCCGAGGAGCGCGATCTGTATACGGAGCTTGGCTTCTCCGCCCCCGCGGGGGACCTGGACAGCATGGCCCTGGACGGTACCGACAGCCTGGTCGCCGACGATATCCGCTCCCATGACCTCAATCTGGGCCTGGAAGACCTGGAACTGGACATGTCGGCGGTCGCCGGGACCCCGGGTCAGGCCCCCTATTCGACCCCCGGGTTGCCCCATACCGGAGACGGCGACATGGAGTTGACCATGGCCGATCTGACGCCGGCCACCGAGTTTGACTTGGCGGAGTTGGGGGTGGTCACCCCGCCCCTGGCAGCGCCCCCGGAAGCACACCGCAGCCCAGCGGACGACGATTTCTTCAGGTCGCTCAAGGACGAGGAATCGGTCGGCGACTTGGAATCCCTGGTTGGGCTGGATACCGGGACCGCAGTGGTGCCCGACAGCGCGACCTCCGCGCCCAGCCCGGAATCGGCCTGGGCCGTGCCGGTCACGTCCCAGGGTCGCCCGACCCGTGGGTTCGGCAGTGGCCCGGGGGTGGCCCGCTTCGAACTCGGCCCCATTGAGCAGGACACGGCCTCCAGCGATCTGCTCTCGTCCCAGTGGCAAATGGACGGCGGCATGTGGGACGAGGTGGCCACCAAGCTCGACCTCGGCCGGGCCTATGTGGAGATGAATGACCGTCCGGCGGCCCAGGCGATCCTCGCCGAGGTGATGGAAGAGGGCAACCCAGAGCAGCAGGCCGAGGCCCGTGACCTGCTGGCCCAGCTCAAGCCGAGTTGACGCACAGAAGACGGTCTGTTTCCCCAAGCTTGCCCGAGCCATCCCCCCCAACCCAAGACATACCGCGCCCCGTACTCGGGGCGCGGTTGGCTATGGGCATCGAGTACGACGGCAGCGCCTTTCGCGGCTGGCAGGTCCAGGACGAGGCCCGCACCGTGCAGCAATGCCTGGAAGAGGCCCTGAGCCGGGTCGCCGACCATCCGGTGACGGTCCACTGTGCCGGGCGCACCGACGCCGGGGTCCACGCCCTGGAGCAGGTGGTTCACTTCGACACCCAAGCGGTGCGTCGCGAACGCTCCTGGGTCCTGGGCACCAATGTCAATCTGCCCCGGGACGTGCGGGTGCGCTGGGTGACCCCGGTGGCCCCGGAGTTTCACGCCCGCTTCAGCGCCATGGCCCGCCACTATCGCTACCTGATCCTGACCCGCACCACGGCCTCGGCCCTGCTGCGGGACCGGGTCGCCTGGTTCCACTACGCCCTGGACCAGGGGCTCATGCGCGAGGCCGCCGCCGCCCTGGTGGGCGAACACGACTTCACCAGCTTCCGGGCCATCGGTTGCCAGGCTAAGCACGCCGTGCGCCGGGTCCATTACCTGGAGGTGGGCGGCGACGCGGAGCTGCGCGAGATCCGCGTCGGGGCCAACGGCTTCCTGCACCACATGGTGCGCAATATCGCCGGGGTCCTGATGGCCATAGGGCGGGGGGACCGCCCGGTGGAGTGGGCGGCAGAGGTCCTGGCCGCCCGGGATCGCACCGCCGGGGGCGTCACGGCCCCGGCGGCGGGACTCTATTTCCTGCGGGCGGACTACCCGCCGCAGTTTGTCCTGCCCCAGGTCGCCCCCATGTCCCCGGTCCTTGGGGTCGGCCGCTGAGTTCTGCTCCGATCTGTCAGGCCATCCCCGGGCATCAACCCTGAAAGAGCAATTTGGCCGCAAACTACGCAAATTTACGCAAATGGGACAGTCAGTTAGGCAAAGTTCGCAGGTCACCCGCTGGGTGAACCGGAGACCGACAGGAAGTCCTTGTTTATTTGCGTCTATTTGCGTTCATTTGCGGCTTGACTTCTTTTCTTAGGTTCACAGGTTTTCACGAATGCCCCGAACCCGGGTTAAGATCTGCGGCCTTACGCGGCCCGACGACGCCCTGGCCGCGGCGGCGGCGGGGGCCGATGCCATTGGTCTGGTCTTCTACGCCCAGAGCCCCAGGGCGGTGGATGCGGCCCAGGCCCGGTCGGTGCTGGCGCTGCTGCCGCCCTTCGTGACCAGCGTCGGGCTCTTTGTCGATGCCGATCCGGCCTTCGTCCGGGGTGTCTTGGCCGAGGTCCCCCTGGACCTGCTCCAGTTCCATGGCGCCGAGCCCCCGGACTACTGCGCCGCCTTCGGGCGGCCCTGGATCAAGGCCCTGCGGGTGCGGCCCGGCCTGGATCTGGCCCGGGCCTACCTGGACTACGACGGGGCGGCGGCCCTGCTCCTGGACACCTACAGACCCGGGGTCCCGGGGGGTACCGGGCAGTCCTTCGACTGGGGGCTGATACCGGAGGCCCTGGCCCCCTCTATAGTCCTGGCCGGGGGCCTGGACCCGGACAATGTGGCCGAGGCGATCAGGCGCGTCGGTCCCTGGGCTGTGGATGTGAGCGGCGGGGTCGAGGCGGCCCGCGGCATCAAGGACCCGGCCAAGATAGCTGCCTTTATGAATGGGGTGAGAGATGGCGACAGATCCCGATAACCGATTCGACGGGCCGGACGCGCGGGGGCACTTCGGGCCCTACGGCGGCATGTTCGTCCCCGAGACCCTGATGCACCCCTTGCAGGAGTTGCGTCAGGCCTACGAGCGCTACCGCAGCGACCCGCAGTTTCTCGCCGAGCTCAACGCGGACCTGCGCGACTACGTCGGCCGGCCCTCGCCCATTTACCACGCCGAGCGCTGGAGCCGGGAGCTGGGCGGGGCCCAGATCTTCCTCAAACGCGAGGACCTGAACCACACCGGCGCCCACAAGATCAACAACACCATAGGCCAGGCCCTGCTGGCCCGGCGCATGGGCAAGACCCGCATCATCGCCGAGACCGGGGCCGGCCAGCACGGCGTTGCCACTGCTACCGTGGCCGCCCGCCTGGGGCTCCAGTGCGTGGTCTATATGGGCGAGGTGGACCTGGCCCGTCAGGAGGCCAACGTATTCCGCATGCGCCTGCTGGGGGCCGAGGTGGTGGCGGTCAAGTCCGGTTCGCGCACGCTCAAAGATGCGTTGAACGAGGCCATGCGGGACTGGGTGACCAACGTGGACGACACCTTCTACATCATCGGGACCGTGGCCGGGCCCCACCCCTATCCGGCCATGGTGCGCGACTTCCAGACCGTCATAGGCCGCGAGGCCCGCACCCAGATGCTGGAGCGCACCGGGCGCCTGCCCGATGCCCTGGTCGCCTGCGTCGGCGGCGGCTCCAACGCCATCGGGCTCTTCCACCCCTTCCTGCACGACCCGGAGGTGGCCCTGTATGGCGTGGAGGCGGCGGGCGACGGCCTGGCCACTGGGCACCACGCCGCTCCGCTGACCGCCGGGCGCCCCGGGGTCCTGCACGGCAACCGGACCTATCTCATGGAGGACGACGACGGCCAGATTATCGAGACCCACTCGGTCTCCGCCGGCCTGGACTACCCAGGGGTCGGCCCCGAGCACGCCTGGCTCAAGGACTTGGGGCGTGCGGTCTACGACGCGGTCACCGACGACGAGGCCCTGGCCGCCTTCCATGCCCTGACCCGCATCGAGGGCATAATCCCGGCCCTGGAGAGCAGCCACGCCCTGGCCTATGCCGCCAAGCTGGCCCCCACCATGGCCCGCGACCGCAGCATCCTGATCAACCTCTCCGGGCGGGGGGACAAGGACATGCACACCGTGGCCAGCCGCCAGGGGGTCAAGCTGTGAGCCGCATACCCGGTATGTTCGCGGCCCTCAAGGCCGAGGGGCGCACGGCCCTGATCCCCTTCGTCACCGCCGGAGATCCGAACCCCGAGGTCACGGTCCCCCTGATGCACGCCATGGTCGCGGCGGGCGCGGACCTGCTGGAGCTGGGCGTGCCCTTTTCCGATCCCATCGCCGACGGGCCTGTGATACAGCGCGCCACCGAGCGGGCCCTGGCCCACCACGTCAGCCTGCGCCAGGTGTTGGACATGGTCCGCACCTTCCGCCAGACCAACGCCACTACCCCGGTGGTCCTGATGGGCTATTTGAATCCCATCGAGGTTATGGGCTACGCGGGCTTCGCCGCCCAGGCCAGCGCCGCCGGGGTGGACGGGGCCCTGGTGGTGGACGTGCCGCCGGAGGAGGGGGCCGACTTGGTCGCCGCCCTGCGGGCCCAGGGGCTGGATCTGGTCTATTTGCTGGCCCCGACCTCCACCGCCGACCGCATCGAGGCCATAGCCCAGGTTGCCTCGGGCTTCGTCTACTACGTGTCGGTCAAGGGCGTCACCGGGGCGGGGCACCTGGATGTGGCCGAGGTGGCGCAGCGCCTGGTCCCTATCCGCGAGCGTATCTCCCTGCCCCTGGGGGTCGGTTTCGGCATCAAGGACCCGCAGACCGCCGCGGCGGTGGCCCGGGTGGCGGATGCGGTCATTGTCGGCAGTGCCATAGTCTCGCGCATGGAGCAACTCGCCGAGGACCCGCAGGCCATCCCCGGCGTCATCGGTGCCTATCTGGGCACCCTGCGCAGCGCCATAGATCAGAGGTAGTGCGATGAGCCCCCCCAATTTCGGCGACAAGGTCGAGCAGACCATGAGCTGGTTCGAGCGGCTGATGCCGAGCCGCATCCGCACCGAGGTCTCCAACAAGCGCGCCGTGCCCGAGGGACTCTGGGCCAAGTGCCCGGGGTGCGCGGCCATACTCTACCGCGCCGAACTGGAGCGGAACCTGGAGGTCTGCCCCAAGTGCAACCACCATAACCGGGTGTCGGCGCGGCGGCGCCTGGCCGCCTTCCTGGACCCGGGGAGCGCCACCGACATCGGTGCCGAACTGGAGTCGGTGGACCCGCTCAAGTTCAAGGACATCAAGAAGTACAAGGACCGCCTGGTGGCGGCCCAGAAGCAGAGCGGCGAGAAGGACGCCCTGATCGTCCAGCGCGGCAAGCTCAAGGGCCAGGACCTGGTGGCCGCCGCCTTCGAGTTCGGCTTCATGGGTGGCTCCATGGGTTCGGTGGTGGGTGAACGCTTCGTCCGTGGGGTGGACGCGGCCCTCGAGCTGAACTGCCCCCTGGTGTGCTTCTCCGCCAGCGGCGGGGCGCGCATGCAGGAGTCGCTGTTCTCCCTGATGCAAATGGCCAAGACCAGCGCCGCCCTGGGGCGCCTGCGCGCCGCCGGGCTGCCCTTCGTCTCGGTGATGACCGACCCGACCATGGGCGGGGTCTCCGC
>DYRB01000091.1 GCA_020718945.1 Lamprocystis purpurea
CACGGTGTTTCCGGCCGCTGCGCCGGGTGTTGGTCTCAAATTTGGAATTGCTGACAACCCCCAAACCCGGACCTCCCACCCCGTTCTCGGTTATGCTTGCGCGCCACGCCCGCCCCGGGTCCCATGCAACCTGCCAGCCCCGCCCTACGGATTCGCCAGATGTCCCCAAAGCCCCAGTGCCCCAGGCCGCCGCGTCGCGCCCTGATCCCCCTCGTCGGTGTCCTCACCGCCGCCCTGGCCCTCGCCGGCCCGGTCCCGGCGGCTGCCGAGGGGTCTGCCGTCGCCCGCGCCCTGGCCCTGCCCTCGGCCAGTCTGCTGGTGGAGGAGGGCGGCAAGCCGGTCATCGCCCATCAGGCCGACAGGCCCATGATGCCGGCCTCGACCATGAAGGTCCTCACCGCTCTGGCCGCCATCAAGCGCTGGGGGCTCGACCACCGCTTCGAGACCAAACTGCTGCGCGACGGCGAGGGGCGGCTCTGGGTGCAGGGGGCCGGCGATCCCTATCTGGTCTCCGAGGAACTGGACCTGATGGCCCGGGCGGTGCGCGCCGCCGGGGTGACTAGCCTGGCCGGGGTCGGGGCGGACGACAGCCTGTTCGCCCCGACCCTGGACATCCCCGGGCGCTCGGCCAGCAATAACCCCTATGACGCCCCCGTCACCGCCCTGGCTGCCAATTTCAATACCCTGAATCTGAAGGTCAAGGGCGGTGCCGTGGCGAGCGCCGAGCCCCAGACCCCCCTGACGGCCACAGCCCAGCGCCTGGGCCAGTCCATGGGCGGCGGGACCCAGAGGGTCAATCTCAAGGACAAGGGCCTGGGGGCGCGCTATTTCGCCGAGGTGCTGAGCGCCAAGCTCGCCGCCAATGGGGTCCAGGTGACCGGCGAGCCGCGGGTCGGACGGGTCCCGGCGGGGGCCAAGCCCCTGCTGACCTATAAGAATTCCCGGGACCTGAGGGCCATGCTGGCGCCCATGCTGGAGTACTCCAACAACTTCGTGGCCAATGGGCTCTTCCTGAAGCTCGCCGACCGGGGAGACGGCGGGCCCATCACCATCGCGGCGGCCCAGCAGTCCATGGCGCGCTGGATCGACAAGGAATTCCGCTGGCGCGACTACCGGGTGGAGGACGGGGCCGGGCTGTCCCGGGGCAATCGCCTGAGCGCCCGGCAGTTGGTGGAGGTGCTGGACGCCTTCGCCCCCTATCGCAGCCTGCTGCCGCGCCAGGGCGACCAAGTCATGGCCAAGACCGGGACCCTGACCGGCGTCAGTTCCTATGCGGGCTATGTCAGCCGCGACGGGCGCTGGACGCCCTTCGCCCTGCTCATCAACCAGGCGGTGGATGCCGGCCTGCGCAAGCAGGTGGCCGCGGACCTGGCCCGCGCCCCGAGCCTCCGGGCCCTGTGCTCGGGGGCGTCCTGCTAGGTGCGCTCTGTCCCCATGCACACCCCAGCCGCCGCCGGGAGGCGGCCCCGGGCGGCCCTGGCCCTGCTCCTGGCGCCCTTACTGGTCCCGGTGCTGGCCGGCTGTGCCGGCGGGCTGGGCGGGGCGGCCCCGGAGCTGGCCGTACCCTATCGCAAGGTGGCGGGCGGCTACCCGTCCCTGGCCCCGCTGGTGCAGGTGGTGACCCCGGCGGTGGTCAATGTGGCGGTGGAGTCCCAGGTGGCCATCGAGGACCACCCCTTCTACCGCGACCGCAACTTCCGCAAGTTCATGAAGAAGTTCGATCTGCCCATACCCCAGCCGGGGGAGGTGCAGCATCGCCAGAGCGTGGGCTCCGGGCTCATCGTCGATCCGGCCCGCGGGCTGGTCCTGACCAACGGCCATGTGGTCGAGGACGGGCGGGACATCACCGTTACCCTCAAGGACAAGCGCAGCTTCAAGGCGACCCTGGTGGGCAAGGACCCGGGGACGGACCTGGCCATACTGCGCATCCCGCCGGTGGCGGTGCAGGGGCTGGCCTTCGCCAACTCGGACAAGCTGGAGGTGGGGGACTTCGTGCTCGCCGTCGGCAACCCCTTCGGCATCGGCCAGTCGGTGACCTCCGGGATTGTCAGCGCCCTGGAGCGCAGCGGCGGTGCCGAGGACGGCATGGGCGACCTGATCCAGACCGACGCCTCCATCAACCCCGGCAACTCCGGCGGCCCCCTGGTCAATCTGGCCGGCGAGGTGGTGGGCATCAGCACCGCCCTGATCGGACCCTCGGGGGGTAACGTCGGTATCGGCTTTGCGGTCCCCAGCAACATAGCCCGGGGGGCCATGGATCGGGTCGTCGGGTCACGCTGACCGCGGTCCGGTCCCTGCCCCGTGCCCGCGGCACTCAGCCCCGCCGAGCTGGCCCTGTGCGCCGGCTTCGTCCTTGGCGCCTACTTCATCCGCGGCATCGTCGGCTTCGGCTCCGGGCTGATCGCCGTCCCCCTGCTGGCCCTGGTCCTGCCCCTGTCCCTGGTGGTGCCTACCGTGGCCCTGACCGACTACCTGGCCTCCGCCAGCCAGGGCATCGGCAGCCGCCGGGACATCGCCTGGCGGGCCCTGGTGCCGCTCCTGCCCTTCATGCTGTTGGGGGTGGGCCTGGCCCTCTACCTGTTCAGCCACCTGGATCCCGGGCTCTTGACCCAGGCCCTGGGGGTCTTTGTGGTGGCCTATGCCGTCTATACCCTGCTCGACCTGCACCCAGGTCGGGTCGCCCGGCCCCAATGGGCGGCCCCCCTGGGCGGGCTGGGGGCCCTGATCGGGACCCTGTTCGGCACCGGCGGGCCCTTTTACGTGGCCTACCTCCAGCTCTGGGGCCCGACCAAGGCGCAGTTCCGCGCTACCGCGGCGACTGTGTTTCTGATCGAGGGCAGCACCCGCATGACCGGCTACCTGGCCGCCGGGTTCTTCACCCGCGACGTACTGCTGCTGTTTGCCCTGGCGCTGCCCCTCACGGCGCTGGGCCTCTATGCCGGGCACCAGGTACACACCAGCCTGGGGGAGGCGGCCTTTCGTCGGCTCATCGGGGTGCTTCTGCTGGGGGGCGGGGTGGCTCTGTTGCTGAAGTGAGCCGGGGGTTGCATAGTCCCCAACCTGTGCTTCAAGTCCGGAAAGACAGGGGCTCGTTCCCCCTTCCTCGCGTCGATTCGCCCAAGCCCGGGAGACCCCCAGGGGTCTGGGCGCGGATGCCCCGGCCACCTGGACCGCTGGCGGACAGGTTGGCGTTGACCCCGATCATCACCTCACCGATGGCCTTGCCCAGGGCCTTGCCGAAGGCGGACTGGGTGAAGACGCCGTGGGCGCCCTGTCCGGTGACCGCCATCGGGCCATTGAGGGTTGGTCCTCAGTCGCCTACCTGACCCCGGCGAATCCGGTTATCCTTGCCCGTCCACCACGGGCCCGTCCGTGCCACCTGAGTTGTTACATGGATATCGCCGAACTGCTCGCTTTCAGCGTCAAGAACAAGGCATCTGACTTGCACCTGTCCGCCGGCCTGCCACCCATGATCCGGGTGGACGGGGACATGCGGCGCATCAACGTACCCCCGCTGGAGCACCGCATGGTGCACTCGCTGGTGTACGACATCATGAACGACAAGCAGCGCAAGGATTACGAGGAGTTCCTGGAGCATGACTTCTCCTTCGAGATCCCCGGGGTGGCGCGCTTCCGGGTCAACGCCTTCAACCAGAAGCGCGGCGCGGCGGCGGTGTTCCGGACCATCCCCTCCAAGGTACTGACCCTGGAGGAGCTCAAGGCCCCGGAGAGCTTCAAGGACATCGTCAACGTGCCGCGCGGCCTGATCCTGGTCACCGGCCCCACCGGGTCGGGCAAGTCCACCACCCTGGCGGCGATGATCGACTACCTCAACGACAATGAGTATGCCCACATCCTCACCATCGAGGACCCCATCGAGTTCGTCCATACCAGCAAGAAGTGCCTGGTCAACCAGCGTGAGGTGCACAAGGACACCCTGGGTTTCAGCGAGGCATTGCGCTCGGCTCTGCGTGAGGACCCGGATATCATCCTGGTAGGCGAGATGCGTGATCTGGAGACCATCCGATTGGCCCTTACGGCGGCGGAGACGGGGCACCTGGTCTTTGGTACCCTGCACACCACCTCGGCGGCCAAGACCATCGACCGTATCGTCGATGTCTTCCCGGCGGCGGAAAAGGAGATGGTCCGCTCCATGCTGTCGGAGTCCCTGCGCTCGGTCATTGCCCAGACCTTGCTGAAGAAGATCGGCGGCGGGCGCGTCGCCGCCCATGAGATCATGGTCGGTACCCCGGCCATTCGCAACCTGATCCGCGAGGCGAAGATCGCCCAGATGTACTCGGCCATTCAGACCGGCCAGGCGGTGGGGATGCAGACCCTGGACCAGAACCTCAAGGAGCTGGTGAAGAAGGGGCTGATCACCCGCATGGACGCCAAGACCAAGGCCCAGAACAAGGACTCGATCGACTGACCTCCTGGGGGCTGGATCTGTGCCACCGCACCGCCGCTGCGCCGACTTGTTACACCAGAGAGTAAGCCATGGACTTCAAACAACTGCTTGGGTTGATGGTCGAGAAGAAGGCCTCTGACCTCTTCATTACCGCCCACTGGCCGCCCAGCATCAAGGTCGATGGGGTGATCCGACCGGTGGGGAATACCCCATTGACTTCAGCCGAGTCCCGCGAACTGGTGCTCGGGGTGATGAACGAGAAGCAGCGGGCCGAGTTCGAAGACACCAACGAATGCCAGTTCGCCATCGACCCCAGGGGGGTAGGGCGTTTCCGTGTCAGCGCCTTTGTCCAGCGCGACAACGCCGGCATGGTGCTGCGCCGCATCGAGTCGCGTATCCCCACCCTGGAGGAACTGCGCCTGCCCTCGACATTGCGCGACCTGGGCATGGCCAAGCGCGGCATGGTGGTCTTCGCCGGTGGCACCGGCACCGGCAAGTCCACCTCCCTGGCAGCCCTGGTGGGCTACCGCAACCGCCACAGCACCGGCCACATCGTTACCATTGAGGACCCGATCGAATACGTCCACGAGCACGACGGGTGCATCATCACCCAGCGCGAGGTCGGCGTGGATACCGAATCCTTTGAGGTCGCCCTGCGCAATACCCTGCGCCAGGCCCCGGACGTGATCTTGATCGGCGAGATTCGTACCCGCCAGACCCTGGAATACGCCATCGCCTTCTCCGAGACTGGGCACCTGGTTCTGGCTACCCTGCACGCCAACAATGCCAACCAAGCCCTCGACCGGATGATCAACTTCTACCCGGAAGAGACCCGCAGCCAACTGCTCATGGATCTGTCGCTGAACCTGCGCGGCATCGTCGCCCAGCAATTGATCGCCCGCAAGACCGGCAAGGGGCGGCGGGCCGTGGTGGAGGTCATGTTCAACACCCCCCTGGTAGCAGAGAGCATCCGCCGGGGAGACATCCAGAAGATCAAGGAACTGATGAAGCGCGGCGGCGAGCAGGGAATGACCACCTTCGACCAGTCCCTGTTCCAGCTCTATCAGCAGGGGGAGATCGCCTTTGAGGACGCCCTCAAGTACGCCGACTCGGCCAACGAGGTGCGGCTCATGATCAAGCTCCAGCCCGGCGGGCCGGATGGGGTCGGCGGCGAGGACGGCAAGCTGGAGGATAAGATCTCCCTGGTGGACCGGGACCAGCCCTGAGGCATCGGACCGGAGGGGCTTGGCAGGTGGCGCTCCTTCTCGGTTCAATCGCGATTTCTAGTCTACCCGTGGTCAGGGATCTGTCGATGAATCAACGTCCCGCACTTTACGAACTGGCCGTCCAGCACCGTCTGGACGCGGCCGGCATTCGCCAACTGCACCGCTTGTCCGGACTCGATTCAGAGCCCGAGACCCTGGCAGTCTGGCTCCCCCGCGGGGTGGCCGTCCTGGCCGCGGCCCTGGCCGGCCTGGGGCTGGTGCTGTGGGTTGCCGCCAACTGGGACGCCCTGGGGCGCTTTGGGCAGTTCGCTTTGCTCGAGTCCCTGGTGGTGATCCTGTGCCTCGGGGCCCTGGTCCTGCCTGGGGCGCGACCGTCTCTTGGGGTCCTGGCCTTGCTGGCCATCGGCGGTCTGCTCGCCTACCTGGGCCAGACCTACCAGAGCGGGGCCGATCCCTGGCAGCTCTTCGCCCTCTGGGCCCTGCTCTCCCTGCCGCTGTGCCTGGGGGTGCGCAGTGATGTCGCCTGGGCCCCCTGGGCCCTGGTGGCGCTGACCGGCATAGCCCTCTGGGCCCAGGCCCACTCCGGTGCGGCCTGGCGGCTGTTGCCGAGCGATTTGGGGGTCCATGCCTTGGCCTGGGGGGTCGCCGCCCTGGTGGTGGCCTTTCTCAGTCCGCCCCTGCGCAACTTCACTGGTGCCGGGGCCTGGGGGCTGCGCACCGCGGCCACCCTGACGGTCGCCATGGTCACCCTCTCCGGCCTGGCGGGGCTCTTTTCCCACGGGGTCGCTCCCCACTACTGGCTCGGGCTGGGCGTCTTGGGTGCGGCAGCGCCTGTCCTCGCCCTACCCCGGACCTTCGAGGTCGCGGCACTCAGCGCCGTCGCCCTCGGGCTCAATATCCTGCTGGTGGCAGGCCTGGGATATTGGCTGCTCCATGACCATGGCGGAGGCGACCCTATCGCGCAACTGCTGGTCCTGGGTCTGGCGGCGGCGGTGTCCCTGGCCGCGTCGGTGAACGCCATCCTTGCCCTGGCCAGGCGCTATGGTCGAGGGGTGCGGCATGAGTGATCGCCTGGACCAGACGCTGCAGGACGCCATTGAGGTCGGCCTGCTACCCGCCCAGGCCCGACGGCCCGATGGGGACGGCCGGCCTGGGTCGGTCGTTCTGCTGACGGCCCTGGGGGCCTGGCTGGCCGCCGTGCCCCTGCTGGGGGCGGTTGCCCTGCTCCTGGGCGACGTGCTCTACCGCGGCCTCGGGCCCTACCTGATCGGGGCCCTGGTCCTGGCCGGGGCTGTGGTGACCCTGCGCTCCCGCGGGGTGCCCCTGTTTGTCGAACAACTGGCCGTGCCGGGGCTGTTGGTCGGTATCGGCAGCCTCGGCTTCGGGGTGTTCCGGGACCTCCCGACCGACCTGGGTGCTGGCGTGCTGTCCCTGGTGGCCCTGGGTCTGGCGGGGCTCCTGCCGCGGGTCTGGCTGCGGGTCCTGCTGGGTGCCGCGGCGGTGGGGCTGGCCGTGGTTGCCCTGGTGCAAGGGGCCTCGCCGCGCCATGGCCCCTGGACCGCGACCGCCTGGCTCGCCCTGCACCTGGCCCTGGGTGTTTGGGTGCTGGGGTTGTGGGTGCAACAGACGGTCCCGGGTCTGGGGCGTGGGCGCCTGGCCGCCACTATTGAGGCCACCGGGGCCGGCTGGTTTCTGGGCGTCGTGGCGGGTCTGGCCCTGTCGAGCGGCATGACCTTCCTGGTCGGGGCCCAACTCGACCCGCTGGCCGGGGCGCTGGTCCATGCCCTGGTCCCGGGCGCGGCGGCAGCGCCCTGGGTGCGCGCGGGCTCGGTGGCCCTGGTGCTGGTGGCGACCCTGTGGGGGGCCTTGACCTGGTCCGGACTGCGGCGGCCCTGGGTCCTGGGTGTGGGACTTGCGGTGGCGGGCCTGGCCTGCTTCCTGCCCAACCTGGGCGGGGTCTGGCTGGGCATGGTCCTGACGGCTACCACCTGGCGGTGGCGCCTGGCCGCGTCGGCAGGTCTGGCAGGGGCCTGGATCATTGGCGCCTTCTACTACCAGTTGCAGTGGCCCCTGGCGACCAAGGCCCTGATCCTGGTTGGGGCCGGGGCCCTGCTCGGTGCCCTGGCCTGGTGGGGCGGGCGGGCGAGCTCGGTCGGGGCCCCGTCGGCGGTGCCAACCCAGCGACGGGCCCTGTCTCCCTGGGCCATAGCCCTGGCCCTAGTGGCGACGCTTGGGGTAGTCAACCTGGGTATCTGGCGCAACGAGGGGCTCATCGCCCTGGGTCAGACGCTGTATGTTGAGTTGGCCCCTTTGGACCCGCGTTCCCTCATGCAGGGGGACTACATGCGGTTGAACTTCCGCGTACCAGCCGAGGTCCAGCGTGCTCTGGGGCCTCCGGGGACTAGCTCACGCCTGGCGGTGGCCAGGCGCGACGGGCGCGGGGTCGCGACCCTGCTGAGGCCTGCCGGGGCCCATGAGGCCCTGGCCCAGGGGGAGTTGCTGGTGGAACTGACCCCCAAGGCCGGGCGCTGGATGCTGGCGAGCGACGCCTGGTATTTCCAGGAGGGCGATGCCCAGCGCTGGGAACCGGCGCGCTACGGGGAGTTCCGCGTCCTCCCCAACGGTCGGGCCCTGCTGGTGGGCCTGGCCGACGCCGATCTGCGCCCCCTGGGCCGATGAGTTGGCTGAGAGGACTATCCATGACGGCATTTCGCTTCGGACACGCGGCGGCGGACGACTGGGAGGCGGCGGTGGACGCCTGTCTGGCCCAGATCGGGGCCGTGCCCGATGCGGCCAACCTGGGCTTCGTCTATGTCACCGATGTCCTGACCGAGGACCTGGCCCTGATCCTGGCGCGACTCAAGGCGGCCACCGGGGTCGCCCACTGGGTCGGGACCCTGGGTATCGGCATCTGTGCCACGGGCGCCGAGTACTACGACGAGCCGGCGGTGGCAGTCATGCTGGGGGAATTGCCCGAGGGGTCCTTCCGCGTCTTCTCCGGCCTGGCCGGGGACTCTGAGGGGTTCGAGGCCGAGCACGGGGCCTGGATCGGCGAGCACCGGCCCTATCTGGCCCTGGTCCACGGGGACCCGGCCCAGGAGGGGATCGAGGACGCCCTGGTGCAACTGGCGGCGCGTACCAGTTCCGGGTTCCTGGTCGGCGGCCTGGCCAGTGCCCGGGAGGCGGTGGGCTTCTGTGCCGACGGGGTCACCCGCAGCGGGATCTCCGGGGTCCTGTTCACCGAGCAGGTGCCCATCCTCACCCGACTGAGCCAGGGCTGTACCCCCATAGGTCCCCACCACACCGTGACCTCTGCCCAGCGCAACATCCTGATCGAGATCGACCAGCGTCCGGCCCTGGAGGTGCTCAAGGAGGACATAGGGGCGGAGTTGGCGGCGGATCTTCCGGGCATCGGCGGGCTCATCTTCGCCGCCCTGCCCATCCCCGGCTCGGACACCGGGGACTACCTGGTGCGCAATCTGGTGGGGCTGGATCCCCAGCGTGGCCTGCTGGCCATCGGCGATCTGATCGCCGAGGGCGACCCCATCATGTTCTGCCGCCGGGACCAGGACAGCGCCCGGCACGACCTGGTGCGCATGCTGGGGGCCCTGCGCCGGGGCCTGCACCGGCCACCCCGGGGCGGGATCTACGTCTCCTGCATTGGCCGCGGGGTGAACCTGTTCGGTGTGGGGTCCGCCGAGCTGGAGTTAATCAGCGACGAGTTGGGGGACTTTCCCCTGGTCGGCTTCTATGCCAACGGGGAGATCTCCCAGGACCGGCTGTA
>DYRB01000092.1 GCA_020718945.1 Lamprocystis purpurea
TACATCTTCTCGGCCTTGGCGACGACCTCGTCGATCCCGCCAACCATGTAGAAGGCCTGCTCGGGGAGGTGGTCGTACTCGCCCTTGGCAATGGCCTTGAAGCTGGCGATGGTGTCGGCGAGGTGGACGTACTTTCCGGGTGAGCCGGTGAAGACCTCCGCCACGGTGAAGGGCTGGGACAGGAAGCGCTGTATCTTGCGCGCCCGGGCCACCGCGGTCTTGTCCTCCTCCGACAACTCATCCATGCCGAGGATGGCGATGATGTCCTTGAGCTCCTTGTAGCGTTGCAGGGTGCCCTGGACCAGACGCGCGGTCTCATAGTGTTCCTGGCCGACCACATGGGGGTCCAGAATGCGGCTGGTGGAGTCCAGCGGGTCCACCGCCGGGTAGATGCCAAGCTCGGCGATCTGCCGGGACAGCACCAGGGTCGCATCCAAGTGCGCAAAGGTCGTCGCCGGCGAGGGGTCGGTCAGATCGTCCGCCGGGACATACACCGCCTGGAAGGAGGTGATGGAGCCGGTGCGGGTGGAGGTAATGCGCTCCTGGAGCACGCCCATTTCCGCGGCCAGGGTCGGCTGGTAGCCCACGGCGGAGGGCATGCGACCCAGCAGGGCGGAGACCTCGGTGCCCGCCAAGGTGTAGCGATAGATGTTGTCGATGAAGAGGAGTACGTCGCGGCCCTCCTCGCGGAAGTATTCGGCCATAGTGAGCCCCGTGAGGGCCACGCGCAGACGGTTGCCCGGGGGCTCGTTCATCTGGCCGTAGACCAGGGCGACCTTGTCCAGAACCCCGGACTCGGTCATCTCATGGTAGAAATCGTTGCCCTCGCGGGTACGCTCGCCGACCCCGGCGAAGACCGAGAAGCCGCCGTGGCCCTTGGCGATGTTGTTGATCAGTTCCATCAGGGTGACGGTCTTGCCGACACCGGCGCCGCCGAACAGGCCGATCTTGCCGCCCTTGGCGATGGGCATGACCAGGTCTATGACCTTGATGCCCGTCTCCAGGATCTCGGTGCTACTCGCCTGATCCTCGAATCTGGGGGCTTTGCGATGGATGGGCCAGCGCTCTTCGGTGGCCACCGGGCCCTTCTCGTCGATGGGGCGACCGAGCACGTCCATGATGCGACCCAGGGTCGCCTGACCGACCGGGACGCTGATGGCCGAGCCGGTGTTCTTGGCTTGCGTGCCGCGGCGCAGCCCGTCGGTGGAGCCCATGGCAATGGTGCGCACCACACCGTCACCAAGCTGTTGCTGGACCTCGAGGGTCAGATCGACCGACTCGATCATCAGCGCTTCATTGACCTTGGGCATCTCACCCCGCGGGAACTGGACGTCCACCACGGCGCCGATGACTTGCACGACGTTACCGGTGCTCATAACTGTTTCCTCTTCAGGCCTTGCGGCTGTTGGACTCGCATGCGAATGAGTGGGGCGATGCCTGGCTCTGATGGTCGGCAGCGGCAGACTAGACCGCCGCCGCGCCGCCGACGATCTCGGCAATCTCCTGAGTGATCGCCGCCTGGCGGGCCTTGTTGTAAACGAGCTGCAACTCATCGATCAGGCTGCCGGCGTTATCCGTGGCCGCCTTCATGGCGACCATACGCGCCGACTGCTCGCAGGCGTTGTTCTCCACCACGACCTGGTACACCAGAGACTCGATGTAGCGCTGGAGCAGGGTGTCAAGGACCGCCTTGGCGTCGGGCTCGTAGATGTAGTCCCAGGAATGGGTATGGGTCATCGCCTCGTCCGACACTATGGGCACGAGCTGCCGGATGGTCGGCTGCTGGGTCATGGTGTTGACGAAGCGATTGAAGACGACATAGATCGCGTCGATCTCGCCGGCCTCGAAGGCATTGAGCATCACCTTGACCGGACCTATGAGATCGGCGGCATGGGGCTTGTCGCCGAGGCGCGTCGCCTCGGCGAGAACATTGCCGCCGAAGCGCCGAAAGAAGGCCAGGGCCTTGGTTCCAATCGGGCAGAAGGCCGGGTCTACCCCCAGCTTGCGTTGCTCCTTGATCTCCAGGACCAGCTTGCGGAACAGGTTGGTGTTGAGACCACCGCAAAGCCCGCGATCCGAGGAGATGATGATGTACCCGATCTTCTTGCGCGGCCGGTCCTTGGCGATGAAGCTGTGCTTGTACTCCGGCGTGGCGTAGTACAAATGGTTGATCACCTGAAGCATCTTCTCGGCATAAGGCCGCGAGGCGGCCATACGGTCCTGCGCCTTACGCATCTTGGACGCGGCCACCGTCTGCATGGCAGCGGTGATCTTCTGCGTGCTCTTGATGCTGGCGATTTTGCTGCGTATCTCTTTTCCGCCGGCCATGACTTAAGCTCCAGGCCCGCGGCTTGCAGCGTCCGGCGTCTGATCGCAGACGCCCCGCCTGGCCGCAGGTTGCAGTCGGTTCAAATGGGATGCCCCGAGCCGCCCGACTCCGCAGAGCCGGCGGGCGGCTGGCCGCTCTCGGCATCCTGCCCCCCGCGGCCCTTCCACATCCCTGTGGGTCTGGCCCTGGCGGATCGCTACCATGTGTTGTTTGCCTTGAATGCCTTTATCGCGGCATGGAGGCCCTTCTCGATCTCGGCGTTGTAGTCACCGCTGGTATTGATGCGGTCCACCAGCGCGGCCTGTGACGACAGCATGTAGCTGTGCAGCGCCTGCTCAAAATCGACGACCTTGCTCTTGTCCACATCGTCGAGGTAGCCCTCGTTGGCCGCGAACAGGGAGCAGGCCATGAGTGCGACACTCAGCGGGGCGAACTGACCCTGCTTCATCAGCTCCGTGACACGCTCGCCGCGCTGGAGCTGTTTGCGGGTGGACTCGTCCAGGTCAGAGGCGAACTGGGAGAAGGCCGCCAATTCACGGAACTGCGCCAGGGCCAGACGGATACCGCCGCCGAGCTTCTTGATGATCTTGGTCTGGGCCGCGCCGCCGACGCGGGACACCGAGAGGCCGGCGTTGATGGCCGGACGAATACCGGCATTGAACAGATCGGTCTCTAAGAAGATCTGACCGTCGGTGATGGAAATGACGTTGGTAGGCACGAAGGCCGACACGTCACCCGCCTGGGTCTCGATGATGGGCAGGGCCGTGAGCGAACCCGTCTTGCCCTTGACCTCGCCGTTGGTCGCCTTCTCCACGTAGGCTGCGTTGACACGCGCCGCACGCTCCAGCAAACGGGAGTGGAGGTAGAAGACGTCGCCGGGATAGGCCTCGCGCCCGGGCGGGCGGCGCAGCAGCAGGGACACCTGGCGGTAGGCCCAGGCCTGTTTGGTCAGGTCGTCATAGATGATCAGGGCATCCTCGCCACGGTCGCGGAAGTACTCACCCATGGTGGCCCCGGTGTAGGGGGCAATGTACTGCTTGGCAGCCGACTCAGCAGCGGCGGCGGCCACGACGATGGTGTGCGCCATGGCGCCGTGCTCCTCGAGCCTGCGCACCACACCGGCGATAGAGGAGTTCTTCTGGCCGACAGCGACGTAGATGCACTTAACGCCGGTGCCCTTCTGATTGATGATGGCGTCGATGGCCACCGCGGTCTTGCCGGTCTGGCGGTCGCCGATGATCAGTTCGCGCTGGCCGCGGCCGATCGGGACCATGGCATCGATGGCCTTTATCCCGGTCTGCACCGGCTGATCCACCGACTGCCGGGTGACGACGCCGGGGGCGACCTTCTCAATGGGGGAGGTCTGGGTGGTGGCTATGGGGCCCTTGCCGTCGATGGGGGCGCCCAGGCTGTCCACCACGCGCCCGAGCAGTGCCTCGCCGACGGGGACCTCGAGCACGCGGCCGGTGCAACGCACCCAATCGCCCTCGGAGAGGTGCTCGTACTCGCCCAAGACTACGGCGCCGACGGAGTCGCGCTCCAGGTTCAGGGCCAGGCCGAAGCTGTTGCCGGGGAACTCCAGCATCTCGTAAGACATGGCGTCCGAGAGGCCATGCACGCGAACGATACCGTCGGACACGCTGACGATGGTGCCCTCGGTACGGGCCTCGGTCTTGAGATCGAACTGCTCGATCTTCTGTTTAATGAGATCGCTGATTTCAGAAGGATTCAGGTGCATGGCGGTTTCCCGTTCAAAATTCCAGTTCGGTGGCCAGTTTGTCCAGCTTGCCGCGGATCGAGCCGTCGATCACCATATCCCCAACGCGGATCTCGACCCCCCCGATCAGGGCCTTGTCCTGCTCCACAGTCAGGTCTACAGAGCCCCCGAGGCGGGCGGCCAGGGCGGACGAGAGGGCCTGCTGCTCGCCCTTGGTCAGGGCGAAGGCGGTGCGGACCAGCACGTTGCGCATCCCCTCCTGGGCGGTGCGCATGGCCTCAAAGAGGCCAGTCATCTCGGGCAGCAGGTTCAGACGCCCCTTCTCCGCCAGGACCTTGACCAGATTGCCGGCCTCCGGTAGCAGATCCGGGCCTGCGACCTGCAGGACCAGGTCCCGCAGGGTCTCCCGTGGCACGTTTGGGTTGCCAATCAGGCGGGCCAGGCCCGAGTCCCGGCCGATGACCGCCAACAGGCTCAGGGCCTCCGACCAGACGGCTACCTGGCCCGTCTCCTGGGCCCGCTCGAAGACCGCTGCGGCGTAGGGCCGTGCGATGGTTGTGATGTCTCCGGCCATGGTTCCGCCTTAGATCTGCTTGGCGAAGGAGTCGACGATGGCCTTGTGGGAGGCCGCGTTGATCTCCTTCTGAAGGATCTTCTCCGCCGCCGCCACCGCCAGTTCGCCGACCTTGCTGCGCAGTGCCTCGCGGGCGCGGTTGGTCTCCTGCTCCAGCTCGGCTTGGGCAGCAACCAGCATGCGGTCTCCCTCGGCGCGGGCGTCCAGCTTGGCCTGCTCAATGATCTCAGTGGCGCGACGCTGGGCCTGGCCTATGACCTCGGAGGCACGGACCTTGGCCTCGTGCATGGTCTCCACGGCACGCTTGCGCCCCAGTTCCTGCTCGTGGTGGCCGCGCTCGGCCGCCGCCAGACCCTCGGCGACTTTGGCCTTGCGAGCCTCCAGGGCGTTGACGATGGGCGCCCAGACATAGGTCATGGTGAACCAGACGAAGACCCCGAAGGAGATCATCTGGCCGATGAGCGTCAGGTTGAAATTCATCTGTGTGCCTCGGTGCGGTCGAGAGTGCGCATCACCGGTGATCCCGGCGCGCCTGAGACTAGGCCGCGAACATCAGGTAGAGGCCCATGGCGATCGCGATGACCGGCAGGGCGTCGACCAGACCCACGACGATGAAGAACTGGGTGCGCAGCAGCGGAACCAACTCGGGCTGGCGCGCCGCGCCTTCCAGGAACCGCCCGCCGAGGATGCCGATGCCCAAGCCGGCGCCGATGGCACCAAGGCCGAGCATGAGCCCTGCGGCCATGAATTTGATCGCCTCTGCGAAGAGTGTTGCGGCTTGGAGTTCCATGAGTATTGCCCTCAGGTTGACGTGGAGAACGGGAATGGGACTGTCAGTGATGTGTCTGGTGGGCCATGTCCATGTAGACGATGGTCAGCACCATGAAGATAAAGGCTTGCAGCGTGATGATCAGGATGTGGAACACGGCCCAGACGAACTGCAGCAGGCCAGCCGAGACGCCCAGGACCACACCGCCGCCGTACATGATAGCGATGAGGATGAAGATCATCTCACCGGCATACATGTTGCCGAAAAGGCGCAGGGCCAGCGAGATCGGCTTGGAGATCAGCCCGATACCCTCCAGGACCAGATTCGCCGGGATGGCCCACTTGCCGAACGGCTGGAGGGTCAGTTCGCCGATGAAGGCGGCGGCGCCCTTGACCTTGAAACTGTAGTAGATCATGAGCCCGAAGACCACCAGGGCCATGCCGAAGGTGGTATTGGGATCGGTGGTGGGGACGACCCGGAGAAAGACGTGATGGGGGTCCGCGCCGAATAGGGAAGCGGATTGACCGAACAGCCAGGGCAGGAGATCCACGGGGATCAGGTCCATGGTATTCATTAGCAGAACCCAGCAGAAGATGGTCAGCCCCAGGGGGGCGACCAAGGGGTTCTTGCCCGAGAAGGAATTGCGCACGTTCTCGTCGACGAACTCCACCACCCATTCCGCGAAGTTCTGTGCCGAGCCCGGGGCCCCGGCCGTTACGGAGTCCGCCACTTTCTTGAAGAACCAGACAAAAAGTCCACCCAGCAGGATGGAGAAGAACATGGTGTCGACGTTGATGCCGAGAAAGCCCATCTGCGCCGCCTCGGCGGCGTTGTGGGCGAATCCCCAGCCACGCTCCGGCAGATAACCAAAGGTGAGATTGGTCAGGTGGTGCTGTATGTACGCTTGGGATGTGAGCGTCTCGGAGGAGGACATCAGTCTGTGTCTCAGCTAGTGGCCTGGTCGGACGTCTCACGCGGCGCACCGGGTCCAGTGCCCGCTGTGGGGCCCGGGTGGTTGCGTGCGTTCGGCGCGGTTTGGGCTGCAATAATCGGAGCTAGTACCTGCACCAAGAAATAGCCGCCGAGCAAGGCCGGCAGGCTGAGCCCATCGATCATCAGGAAGGCGGCGGCAAAGGACCCCATCAACAGCAGGATCCTGAGAACCTCCGCGGCGTAGAGTCGGCTCAATAGTTGACCGGGCTCCGACGCTCGATAGTCGCGGAAGATCATCAAGGCCACGGCCGCATTCGCGACCAGACTCGCCAAACCCCCGATTAGGACCGAAAGCGCAGGCGCGAAACCGACCGCGGCGGCGGCAACGGCCATCGCGAGCGTTAGCATCGCTTGCAGGAAAAGGACTCGCTTGGCCAGCCTGGGCTGTGTGAGCTGGTTATAGTCCCGCAATCGCATGTTCTTCTTGTCGCTACAGGGGGTCCCTGTCATTCCGGGGCGGAAGTATAGGGCTGGGGGAATTCCCGGTCAAACTCCCGTGATGTGTCCATAAACCGGTTTGCAGGAGACATGCAGCATGCTCGGGGCCTGTCCCCGCTGGTCGAGCCCAGGCAAGCCCTCGCGCCTTACTTGATGTGCGCCAGGATGCCATCGAGCTCGTCCAGACTGTTGTAGGCGATCAGCAGCTTGCCGGCCCCCTTGGCGCCCTGCTGGATCTCGACCCGGGCCCCCAGGCGGTCGGTGAGGTCGTTAAGCAGCCGTCGGACGTTGGGGTCCAACTCCGGCTTGGGCCGCTGCTCGCGCTCCCCCGGGTCCTCGGCCTGAAGCTGACGGACCAACTTCTCGGTCTCGCGCACCGACAGGCCCCGGGCGACCACGGCGCGCGCCGCCTCGCTCTGGCGTGGCCCCTTGAGCCCGAGCAGGCAGCGGGCGTGACCCATCTCCAGGTTGCCGCTCTCCAGGAAGCCCTTGACGTCCTCGTTCAGCTCCAGCAACCGCAGCAGGTTGGTGACGGTGGTACGGGACTTGCCCACCGCCGAGGCGACCTGCTGGTGGGTCAGACCGAACTCGTGGAGCAGCCGGTTGAGGGCCGCCGCCTCTTCCATGGCGTTCAGGTCGGCCCGTTGTATGTTCTCGATCAGACCGATGGCCACGGCGGACTGCTCGTCCACCTCGCGCACCACCACCGGGATCTCGGTGAGCCCCGCCTGCTGGGAGGCCCGCCAGCGCCGCTCCCCGGCGATGATCTCGTAGTGGCCCTCTCCCACCGGGCGCACCACTATGGGCTGGATCACCCCCTGGACGGCGATGGAGTCGGCCAGCTCGCGCAGGGCGTCCGGATCGAAGTCGCGCCGGGGCTGGTAACGCCCGCGGCGGATCAGGTCCACCGGCAGGTGCGTGATCGGCCCCAGGCCCGCCGGGCGGTCCGCGGCCTCGGCCGGGTCGGCCTCGCCGTGATGGTCGCGCATGCCGCCGAGCAGGGCGTCCAGGCCGCGTCCCAGGCCGCGGCGCTTGGCGTTCGTCTGTGGTGTATCCCCGGACATGGTTTCAGGCCGCCGCCAGCGGGCGTTCCTGGCGGCGCAGGACCTCGCTGGCCAGGGCCAGGTAGGCCACGGCCCCGCGGGAGATCTTGTCGTACAGGATCACCGGCAGCCCATGGCTGGGGGCCTCGGCCAGGCGCACGTTGCGCGGGATGATGGTGCGGTAGACCTGGCCGCCGAAATGGTTGATGAGCTGGGTCGAGACCTGGTTGGCGAGGTTGTTGCGGGGGTCGTGCATGGTGCGCAGTATGCCCTCCACCTGGAGCCCCGGGTTGCGGGAGGCCCGCACCCTGCCGATGGTATCGAGCAGGGCCGAGAGCCCCTCCAGGGCGTAGTACTCGCACTGGATCGGGATCAGCACCCCGTCGGCGGCGACCAGGGCGTTGAGGGTCAGCATGTTGAGCGACGGCGGGCAGTCGATGACCACCAGTTCGTAGGCATCGACCACCTCCGCCAGGATCTTCGCCAGGCTGCGCTCGCGCAGGGCCGAATCGAGCAGCCCCACCTCGGCGGCGGTCAGATCCCCGTTGGCGGGGAGCAGATCGAAGCCTGGGGCCGGCGCCTCGATGCGCTGGACGCTTTCGGCGAAGGAGGCCCCGGAGAGCAGCACGTCGCAGGTAGTGATCTGGCAGGTCTGCTTGTCCACCCCGCACCCCATGGTCGCGTTACCTTGGGGATCAAGGTCAAGCAGCAGGACGCGTCGCTGCATGGAGGCGAGCGAGGCGGCCAGATTGACGGCGGTGGTGGTCTTACCCACCCCCCCCTTCTGATTGGCGATGGCGATGATTCTGCCCATGGGGTCTAGTCCAGTCGGACCTCGATGAGGTGGCGCTCGCCGTCGACGAAGGGGACCACCAGGCGGTGGACCCTCAGGTTGGCGGGGCGGGGGATCAGGTCTTCCAGCTCGGCCTCCGGCGCTCGCCCCTTCAAAAGGAGCAGGCGGCCCGGGTGCGCCAGGAGCGGCTCGCCCAAGGCTCGAAGCTCGGACAGGGAGGCCAAGGCGCGGGCGACAATGGTAGCGAAGTTTCGCCCCGGCCGATACGACTCCATGCGGGCCTGGACCACCTCGCAGTTGTCCAAGCCCAGTTCCATGACCGCCTGGCGCACGAAGCGGGTCTTCTTGCCGTTGCCGTCCAGGAGCCAGAAGCGGCGTTCCGGCTGGAGCAACGCCAACGGGATGCCCGGCAGCCCAGCCCCTGTCCCCAGGTCCAGGACCGAGTCACCAAAGAGGTACGGCGCGACCGCCAGGCTATCGAGCAGGTGACGCCCGACCATGTCCAGCGGATCGCGCACCGCGGTCAGGTTGTAGGTGCGATTCCACTTGACCAGCAAGGCCAGGTAGGCGACCAGCCCCGCCCGCTGGCCCTCGTCGGCGTCGAGCCCCAGGACCGCCAGACCGGCGTCCAGGCGCTGGCGCAGGGCGCCGCTATCCGCTTCTAGCATGGGTGCCAGGTCCCCCTCCCGAGTATGGGGCTACACCATAGCCCGGAGGGCGGG
>DYRB01000093.1 GCA_020718945.1 Lamprocystis purpurea
GTGGACCCCGAAAACCGGACAGTAGTTTAAGCTAGCCGCCTAATCGAAGGGGTCATGTAGAGATGGGTGAAGCGAAACGTACTTTAGGGTCTTTGACTGGACGGGCCCCGCCCCTCGCAGTACCCGCAGGCTACAAACGCGAAGGGGGTACCAGCCGGGCCCTGCAGGGCCTGCCTGGTGCCCCCTGGGGCCGACCGATACCGGGCTGGGCCCGGGTCGCGACTACTTCTTGGCCGGTTCGGCCTTGGGCTGGGCGGGCGCGGCGGCCTCGGCCGGGACCTCCTTGAGCTTCACCACGGACTCATTGAGTTCCAGCTTGGCCGCCTGGCGCAGGGCGCCGACCTTCTCGGCGAGCTTGGCACGCTGGTAGCCGGCGACCAACTGGGGCTTGGCCTCCTCCAGGGTCGGCGGGGTGGCGGTACGGCTGTCCTCCAGCAGGATCACATGCCAGCCGAACTTGGTCTTGACCGGGGCCTTGGTGTAGGCGCCCTTCTTCAAGGTGGCCACGGCGTCGGAGAAGGGCTTGTTGTCGATCTGGGCCGCGGTGAACCAGCCGAGATCCCCGCCGACCTTGGCATTGGGGCCGGTGGAGTGCTTCTTGGCCAATTCGGCAAAGTCCCCGCCCTTGTCCAGATCGGCGACGAGCTTCTTGGCCTCGGCCTCTTCCTTGACCAGGATGTGGCGGGTCTTGTACTGGGTCTCGCCGAGCTGCTTGACCAGCTCGTCGTAGCCCTTCTTCAGGTCAGCCTCGGTGGGCTGAAACTCCTGGGCCATGGCCTGGATGGCCACGCTGGACAGCAGCCGCAGGCGCTGGGTCTCCAGGCCCACCTGCACGTCGTGCCGGTCGGTGAGCTTCAGGGCCTGGGCCTGCTGGGCTGTGACCACCAGGTTGATGAACTCGTTGAAGGCCTGCTGCTGCATCTCCGGGCTGTCCTGGGTCTGGGTCTGCTGGAGACGCTCGAAGTAGAACAGGCGGAACATGTCCAGGGAGTACGGGACCCCGTTGACGGTCGCCAGGGTAACATCGGCGGCCGGGGTCTCGGCCAGGGCAGGCGCGGCGGCAGCCGGGGCAGGGGCAGCAGCGGCGGCGGGCTTGGGGGCAGCGGCGGCGGCGGGCTTGGGGGCATCGGCGGCGTGCAGGCCACCGGCAGTCAGGGCCGCGCAAAGGGCCAACGGAAGGTGAAGGGTCTTCATGGGACTGAGGTTCCTTTGGGTCGAGGTTGGGGGAGAAATGTGCCCGGCGGCTCGGGCCGCTAGGCCGGGAATACCTTGAGGAAGGGCTTGACCGTCACCTCGGCATAGACGCCGGCGGCCACATAGGGGTCGGCGCCCGCCCAGGCGCGGGCCGCTTCCAGGTCGGGGAATTCGGCCACCACCAGGGAGCCGGTGAACCCGGCGGGCCCAGGGGCCTCGCTGTCGATGGCCGGGTGGGGCCCGGCGATGAGCAGCCGGCCCTCCCCCTGCAGGGCCTTGAGCCGCTCCAGGTGGGCCGGGCGGGCGGCCAGGCGGGCGGCCAGGCTGTCGGGGTGATCACTGGCGATGATGGCGTAGTACAAGTCAGTGGGTCTCCGGGGCTTGGTCGTCGTCCTTGATGTGCCGAGCCAGATAGAAGCCCTGGGCGACGACGAAGAGAATAGTCAGGCCCATCATACCGAAGAGCTTGAAGTTGACCCAGGTCTCTTCCCGCACCTGGGCGTCCTGGCATTGGACGAGCAGGGCACCGGTGAAGGTCTCGACGCACTTGGCCAGGTCCACCTCGGCGCTCCCGCTGGCGGCGATCAGGGCCTGCTGGGCCTGGTAGAAGCCGCTGTAGACGTAGACCACATAGAGATTGGCCAGGCCGGAGAAGACGAAGAACAGCACCCACAGCCAGTTGAGCCTGGACCAGATGGGGGCCGGCACCTCGATGGCGTGGCTCATCATACGTTCGATGAGCGGCTTGCCGCCGATCCAGACACTGCCGAGAAAGGCGGCGGCGAAGAGCCAGTTGACCAGGGTCGGCTTCCACATGACGAAGATCGGGTCGTGCAACGCAATGGTCATGCCGCCGAAGACCACCAGCAGACCCAGGGTGACCAGGAGCATGGTCTCGACGTGCCGGTGGCGGTGCCAGGCCCAGGCGACCTGGGCCAGGGCGGCGGCGATGGCCACGCCGGTGGCGACATAGATGCCCGCGACCTTGTAGGCGACGAAGAACAGCAGGATGGGGAGGAAGTCGATCAGGAATTTCATGCAGGGGTCTCAGGGAAGTACGCCGCCGGTCGGGTGTCGATGGCGGGGGGCCGGTGGGCCAGGGGTCCGATCCCGCACCCGACCCGGGCTTGGGGCGCCCATTGACCGCGAACCGGGGCCCTCTGTCAACCCGGGCGAGGGCAATCCGGTGGCCCGGGCCGCCCGGCGGTCAATGCAGGGTGCGCGGGCCGCACCAAAGATCGGCGTAGCGCTGCACCAGGACCCTGACCCTGGGGGGGTAGTTCAAAACATCCATCTGCCCCATGGCCTCGCGGAAAAAGGCCGGGGCATCCCCGGGCAGGGCCTCACCGAGGGTGTCGAAGGCGGCCTCCATCAGGTCCGGGCGGTGGCTGCGGGTGGCGACAATGGCCCGATTGAGCACCAGGACCCGCCAGGGCCGGGTGGCATCCGTCGGGTCGCCGGCCTGGGCGACCTTGGGGCTCAGGCCGTCCATGACCTCGCTCATCAGGCCGTAGAGCCCGGCCAGGTCCTCGGGCGCCTTGAGGCCATTGGCCAGGGCCGCCGCGGCGCTGACCACCGGGGCCGCCCGGGTCAGCTCGGCGCCGCGACGGGCGGCCCAGCAGGCCAGCGGCAGGGTCAGGGCCTCCACCTGGCGGGCCTGCCGGGGCAGCCGCAGGCCCTCGGCCAGGGCGGCGAGGCGGGACAGCAGGTCGATGCCGTGGTCGGCCAGGTTGCCCAGGTCCGGGGCCCCGGGCTGCGGGGCCCCGGGCTGCGGGGCCGCGCCGACCGGGTCGGCCTGGTCCAGGGCGGCGAGCAGGTGTTGCAGGGCCTCGCACAGGCCCGTTGGGTCCGCCACCGCCACTGTGCCGGCCTCGTATTGGGCGTCGTCCCAGCCCTGCGCCAACTCCTCGCAGAGCCGGCGCGCCTCCTGGGCGACGTGAGCGATGTCGATGGGTGGGAGCATAGGGGCCGAATTCTAGGCGCACTGGCGGCCGACTTGCTACCCGTGGCGCGGTGCAGAAGGCAAGATTGCGGGGTTCCCGATAGAATAGCCCGCCATGTCTCCCGACCTGCACACCCATTCCACTGCCTCCGACGGCACCCTGACCCCGACCCTGCTCCTGGAGCGGGCGGCAGCGGCAGGCGTCCAGGTGCTGGCCCTGACCGACCACGACACCCTCGCCGGCCTGGCGGAGGCGGCGGTGGCGGCGGCGCGCCTGGGCCTCACCCTGATCCCCGGGGCCGAGCTGTCGGTGACCTGGGCCGGGCGCACCGTCCACGTCGTCGGGCTCAACCTCGACACGCAGTGCGGGGCCCTGAATGCCGGCCTGGGGCGCATCCTGGCCTTCCGCGACTGGCGCGCCGAGGAGATCGGTCGGCGCCTGGACCGTCACGGCATCCCCGACGCCTGCGCCGGGGCCCGAGACCTGGCCCGCGGCACCCTGGTCGGGCGCACCCACTTCGCCCGGCTCCTGGTGCAGCGCGGCCTGGCGGCGAGCGAGCGGGAGGTGTTCAAGCACTTCCTGGTCCAGGGCAAGCCCGGCCATGTCCCCGGGCAATGGGCGACCCTGGAGGAGGCCCTGGGCTGGATCCGTGCCGCCGGCGGCCAGGCGGTACTGGCCCACCCGGCCCGCTACGGGCTGACCCGCACCAAGATGCTGGACCTGATCGGGGTCTTTCGCGAACTGGGCGGGGCGGCCCTGGAGGTGGTGAGCGGCAGCCACAGCAAGGACGACGCCTTCGTCTTCGCCCGCCACGCCCGAGAACAGGGCCTGCTGGCCTCCGCCGGGTCCGACTACCACGGCCCCGAGTGCCCCTGGCTGGACCTGGGGCGCCTGCCCGCCCTGCCGCCGGGGTGCACCCCGATCTGGGCGGATTGGCCGCACCTGGACCGCCCGGCGCTGGCATTGACCCCCACTGTCGCCCCGGACCCGCCCCCGCCCCCGGGCTGGGTCCCCCTACCCGCCTGAGGCGCCGCCCGGAGCATGGCCCAGTTCTTTCAGATCCACCCCACCAACCCCCAGCCCCGCCTGGTGCGGGGGGCGACGGACATACTGCGCAGCGGCGGGGTCATCGTCTACCCGACGGACTCCTCCTATGCCTTCGGCTTCCAGCTCGGGGCCAAGGACGCCATGGAGCGGGTGCGGCGCATCCGCGGCCTGGACGACAAGCACAACTTCACCCTGGTGTGTCGCGATCTGTCCGAGATCACCACCTATGCCAGGATCGACAACCAGGCCTTCCGGGTCCTCAAGGGCCTGACCCCTGGGCCCTACACCTTCATCTTCGAGGCCACCAAGCAGGTGCCCCGGCGCATGCTCCACCCCAAGCGCAAGGGCATCGGCATCCGGGTCCCGGACAACGCCATCTGCCGCGCCCTGCTGGCGGAGCTCGATGAGCCGATCCTGAGCGCCAGCCTGCTCCTGCCCGGCGACCAGCACCCCATGACCGATCCCCAGGCCATGCGCGAGGCCTTGGACCGGCAGGTGGACCTGATCGTGGACGGCGGGGCCGGCGGCATGGAGCCGAGTACCGTGGTCGATATGACCGAAGAGCCCTACAGCCTGGTGCGCGAGGGCAAGGGTGACCCGTCGCCCTTCCAAGGCTAGGGCCGCCGAACCCCGGCGCCGCCCAGCCTGCGACCCGAGAACCTAAGAAGAGCATTTAAGCCGCAAATGAACGCAAATGGACGCAAATAGACAACGACTTGGGCCCAGCGCCCCGCGCACGCCGCAGATAAGCCACTGAGCCATTTGCGTTTTTTTGCGTTCATTTGCGGCTGAATTGCCGTTTCCAGGATGAACCATTTGCCCCAGGGCCCGCCGGCCGTCGGCCACGGTGACAACAGGCCCATACCAACCAATCCCTCCCGACCACAGGAACCGCACCCGTGACCACAGTCCCTGCCCAACACGCCCGCGTCCTGTCCGGCATGCGCCCCACCGGCCGCCTCCACCTGGGGCATTACCACGGGGTGCTGAAGAACTGGCTCAAGCTCCAGCACGAGTACGAGTGTTTCTTCTTCATCGCGGACTGGCATGCCCTGACCACCCATTACGAGGACCCCAGCCTGATCCCAGAGGCGACCCGGGACATGCTGGTGGACTGGCTGGCGGCGGGGATCAACCCCGGGGCAGCGACGCTCTTCGTGCAATCGCGGGTCCCGGAGCACGCCGAGCTGCACCTGCTCCTGTCCATGATCACCCCGCTGGGCTGGCTGGAGCGGGTGCCGAGCTACAAGGACCAGCAGGAGAGGCTCAAGGAGAAGGATCTCGCCACCTATGGCTTCCTCGGTTACCCGCTGCTGCAGAGCGCCGACATCCTGATCTACAAGGCCGGCCTGGTCCCCGTGGGCGAGGACCAGGTCGCCCATGTGGAAATGACCCGGGAGATAGCCCGGCGCTTCAATCATGTCTACGGGCGCGAGGCCGGCTTCGAGGACCAGGCCGAGCAGGCCGCCCGCAAGATGGGCAAGAAGAACTACAAGCTGTTCGACAGGCTGCGCCGCGCCTACCAGCAGCAGGGCGACCACGAGGCCCTGGGGGTGGCCCAGGCCCTGATCGAGAGCCAGGGCAACCTGACCATCGGCGACCGCGAGCGCCTGCTGGGCTACCTGGAGGGCGGCGGTCGGGTAATACTGCCGGAGCCCCAGGCCCTGCTTACCCAGGCGTCGAAGATGCCGGGGCTGGACGGGCAGAAGATGTCCAAGTCCTACCACAACACCATTGCGCTGCGCGATGAGCCGGCCAAGATCGAAAAGGCCCTGCGCACCATGCCCACGGACCCGGCCCGGGTGCGTCGCACCGATCCTGGGGAGCCGGACAAGTGCCCGGTCTGGCAGTTCCATCGGGTCTACACCGACAGTCGGATCCAGGCCTGGGTCCAGGAGGGGTGCCGCAGCGCCGGGATCGGCTGTCTGGACTGCAAGCAGCCGGTCATCGACGCGGTCCTGAGCGAACTGGCCCCCATCCAGGAGCGGGCCCGGGAGTACGAGGCCCAGCCCGACCTGCTGCGCAACGTGCTCAACGCCGGCTGCGAGGCGGCCCGGGAGGTCGCCCGGGAGACCATGGACGAGGTCCGCCGGGCCATGTCCCTGGTCTCGGTCTGAGCCCGACCGTGGGGGCACTGGTCGAGCCGAGCGCCGCCCCCCAGGGGCCTGACGCGCCGCCAGCGGACGCCGGCCCCCGCCAGGGCGAGCTGCCCTTCGCCATAGTCCAGGGCTCACCCCTGCTGACCCTGCCCCTGGACCTCTACATACCCCCGGACGCCCTGGAGGTCTTCCTCGACGCCTTCGAGGGCCCGCTGGACCTGCTCCTGTACCTGATCAAGCGCCAGAACCTCGACATCCTGGAGATCCCGGTGGCGGCCATCACCGATCAGTACATGACCTATGTGGACCTGATGTCCGAGCTTCGGCTGGAGCTGGCGGCGGAATACCTGGTCATGGCCGCCATGCTGTGCGAGATCAAGTCGCGCATGCTGCTGCCCCGCCCGGCGGACGCGGACACCGAGGAGGAGGACCCGCGGGCCGAGCTGATCCGCCGCCTCCAGGAGTACGAGCGCTTCAAGAACGCGGCCCTGGAGATCGACGCCTTGCCCCGCCTGGACCGCGACCACTTCCCCACCCAGGCCGCGGTCCCCCCCGGCCACAGCCGCCGCCTGCCCCCGACGGTGGACCTGCGCGAGGTCCTGCTGGCGTTGCGCGAGGTCCTGGCCCGGGCCGACCTGTACACCAGCCACCGGGTGGAGAAGGAGTCCCTGTCGCTGCGCGAGCGCATGTCCCTGGTGCTGGAGCTGCTCTCCGACGGGGAGTTTCGGGTCTTCACCGACCTGTTCCCCTACGACGAGGGCCGCCCCGGGGTGGTAGTCACCTTTCTGGCCATCCTGGAACTGACCCGCGGGGCCTCCCTGGAACTGATCCAGCCCGAGCCCTTCGCCCCCATCCATGTGCGCCTGCGCACCCCCGAGGCGCCGCGCCATGCCCTGCGCATCCTCAGCCCGACCGCCGCCGCGGACTGGGACCCGGACGAAGAGGCCTGAGCGCGATGGGCACACCCAGCCTGGAACATATCTGCGAAGGGGCACTGCTGGCCGCCGGAGGGCCTCTGACCCTGGACCAGATCCTCGCCCTGTTCCCCGACGAGGGGCGCCCGACCCGAGACGCCATCGCCGCCGCCATCGAGGCCCTGAGACGCGGATTCGAGGGGCGCGCCTGCGAGCTGGTGGAGGTGGCCGGGGGCTGGCGGGTGCAGGTGCGCCGGGAGGTCGCGCCCTGGGTCGGACGCCTGTGGGACGAGCGCCCCCAGCGCTATTCCCGCGCCCTGCTGGAGACCCTGGCCCTGATCGCCTACCGCCAGCCCATCACCCGGGGCGAGATCGAGGACATCCGCGGCGTGGCGGTGAACACCCAGATCGTCAAGACCCTGCTGGAACGGGAGTGGGTGCGGGTGGTCGGCCATCGGGATGTCCCAGGCCGTCCCGAGCTGCTCGCCACCACCCGCCGCTTCCTCGACTACTTTGGGCTGCGCTCCCTCAACGACCTGCCGCCCCTGGCGGAGATCCGCGACCCCGCCTTCCTCGGCGACGAGTTGGACTTAGGCGAGCCCAAGGCCCCCATGGGCGACCTGTTCGCCAACCTGGTCGCGGTCACAGAAGGTTCAGGCCAGGGCCCGGAAGGGAATAATTGAGCCGCAAATGAACGCAAATGGACGCAAATAGGAGTAGGGTTGGACGGTAAATGAGGAGCAGCCAGTTCCCCATCGCAGAATTGTATCTGCCATACGCGATCCCAGGGGTGACCGGTTTCGCGTATGTATTAACTTCCGGACTGCCGGCGGGGAATGCGGCGCCATGGATCTTGGTGGCGTTGTCCTCGTTCCTGATATGGGGCCTGTGGTTGTCCTATCGCAGTGGTCACTACCAGATTGGGGTATTCTCTTTCAGCCGTAAGGTGCACCCCTTGGGTTTCTTGCTCAGCCTGGCTGCTAACACCCTGTCCGCCATTGCGCTCTTTGTCTGGGCGATCTATGCGTAACCCAACCCCAGCGCAACTCACGGCGAATTATTTGCGTTTATTTGCGTTCATTTGCGGCTTAGTCCGGAGTTCACCATGATCGACCGCCCACGCCCCCCCCGTCGCCCTGATCTCCCAGCCCGGCGGCGGCCAGACCCAGCCTCGGGGCCGGAGCCGGAGCCCGCGGCCGATGCCGGCGACGGGGTGCGCCTGCAGAAGGCCCTGGCGGAGGCCGGGATGGGGTCGCGTCGCGAGATCGAGGGCTGGATCAGCGCCGGCCGGGTCCTGGTCAACGGCCAGGTGGCGACCCTGGGCCAGCGGGTCGGGGCCCTGGACCGCATCCGCGTGGACGGCCACGAGGTGCGCCGCACCCGCCCCGAGGCGACCCGGCTCCAGGTCATCGCCTACAACAAGCCGGAGGGGGAGATCGTCACCCGCAAGGACCCGGAGGACCGCCCGACCATATTCCGCCGCCTGCCGCGACCCAAGAGCGGGCGCTGGATCAGCGTCGGGCGGCTGGACGTGAACACCTCCGGGCTGCTGCTGGTCACCAACGACGGTGAACTCGCCAACCGCCTCATGCACCCGTCCCGGGAGGTCGAGCGGGAATATGCCGTGCGCATCCTGGGGGTGGTCCCGGACGCGACCCTGGAGCGCCTGGTGACCGGGGTGGAACTGGACGACGGCCCGGCGCGCTTCGACGGCATAGCCCCAGGGGGCGGCGAGGGGGCCAACCATTGGTACAAGGTCACCCTGCGGGAGGGGCGCAACCGCGAGGTCCGGCGCCTGTGGGAGGCGGTGGGCTGCCGGGTCAGCCGGCTGATCCGGGTGCGCTTCGGCAACGTCTCCCTGGGGCCGCGGCTGTTCACCGGGAACTGGCGCCACCTGGAGGACGAGGAACTCAACGGCCTGTTGGCCCTGGCGGGGATGGAACGTCCCCGGGACCCCAGGCCGCGGCGCCCACGGGGCCTGGGCTCGAGGTAGGCGGGGCAACCCCCAAAAGGCTCTGTCTGCATTAGCTGTTGGGGATGGCCAAGTCATTGAAGTGGCGGG
>DYRB01000094.1:0-5637 GCA_020718945.1 Lamprocystis purpurea
TGCCGCTGTCGGCTCCGCCAAGAACCGACGTGCTGCCAGAGCGTCCGGGAAGCGCTGGTCGGCATCGGTGTGGGTGGCGCGGTCCAGGAAGGGACGCAGGGTGGCGAGACCATCCAGGCCATCCCAGTTGAGGCCGAGGTCCTTGCGGCACTCGGCGCCGTAGGCGAAGGGCTCCCGGTCCGACAGGCAATGGAACAGGCTGGCTGCCAGGGCGTAGAGGTCATCACTGGGTTGGATGGGCCCGTGCGCCTGCACCTGCGGGCTCACATAGGGCAAGGTCCCACCGCGGGCGGGCTCGCCGGCCTGGGTCACGGTGTCGTAGTCGGTGAGGACGACGGTGCCGCCCTGGACGATCAGGTTCTTAGGGCTGACATCCCCGTGCACCAGGCCCACCCGATGCAGCTCGCCAAGGGCGCCGCACAGGTCCAGGAGCCAGCGCCGGGCCAGGGCCTCCACCGAGGGCTCGGCCAGATCCTCCGCGTAGAGGGACAGGACCCCGGTCAGGTCCTGCAAGGGCTGGCCCTCCACCCACTTCATCAGGGCGACGAAGCGGTCCGGCTCCCAGACCGGGGCTATCTCGTGGATGGTCGAGAGCTGGTGGAACTGGTCCAGGGCGGTCAGTGCGGTATGGGCAAAGCCGATCCTTGCCGGCAGGTCCCATTCAGCGTCCCCCCGCCGCTCCGCCAGGGTCGGTGCGGCGGGGTCCACCAGGGAGTAGAAGACCAGCTCGCCGGGATAGCCCTCGGCGTCCTGGAACGAGTCCAGCAGGCTAGGTACGAAGGGGCTCTTTTGCCAGCGCTGGATGACCTCGAATTCCCGGCGCGCCAGTTCCAGGGCCTGCTTTTCCTGGGTGGCGGAGAGGTCGTAGAGATGGAGGATGGCCCTGTCCCTACGGGTCGGGTGCTGGCCCCGATAGATGCGATGGAAGGCATCCGCCGGGTCGGACAGGCGCTCCAGGTTGACGAGCCCGGCGAAGCTGCGCGGCTCGCCGGCCAGCGTGACCTTGACATTGGGTTCCAGCAACCGTGCAGCGAGCTCGACCTGGCTGGGCGTGAGCCGCTGCCGGCCCCCGACGGCCAGGAGCTCGGACCACTCCGACAGCCCAAAGACGGCTACACCGCGCGGGCTCGGGCGCTTGGCGGCATCAAAGCGGACCGTACCCCGGGTCAGGAGAAGCCGGGCCTCGACGAACCCAGGGTCAAGCCGCTGGCGCAGCTTGCCGGCAATGCGCTTGGCCTTGGCGTCGATACGGTCGGCCTCATGCTCCGCGACTTGCGGGTTCGTGCGCAGATACTCGGCGTCCCAGTGCTTGACCTCGATGACGAATACCCCGGGGGCACCGATGGCGACGATGTCGATCTCGTCGGATCGGGAGTCGGGGGTGCGGGCATGATTCAGATTGGACAGGAGTATCCAGGTCCCGCTGTCCTCACGAAGCTTGCTGGTCAGCCGTTCGCAGGCGAGGCGCTCGCTTTCGTTGACAAAAGGCCCGCAGGGGATGTGACGAACCATGGCAGTGTCTTCCTTTGCCCCAGCCAGTCCGGGCGGACCAACCTAACCGGGGCAACGCTAACAGGCTGGGGAGGGTGTGGCAAGTGAGCGCCTGGAAAGGGGTCTGGACGTGGCGTGTGCATGTGGCGAGACGGCTCCGAGTCTATGGGGAACTGTTGGAGGAGTGACCGCTCCTGGCCGACAGACATCTTGAATCCTCTTAAAGGGAGGTTGGTTCCGGTGGGCCTCGGCTCATCCGCTTGGCCGTTCTCTCAGGGCACGAATCAAGCTGGCCTCTTACGCCTTTTCTGAATATGCGACAAAACGGCTCAGGCTGACCGGATCGACCCGGCCGTCGCCGTGGGCATGCTCCATCTGGTCGGCGCTGAACAACTCCGAGCGCAGCGGCCCCTCCACGGCGCGCCCGGGGGCCATTCCCCCCTGCCGGCCCAGGCGCTCTTGTCGGCTCGCCGACCGCCCGGCGACCGCTCGGCGTCGGATCACGCTGTGGGGCCTTCACCATACGCCGATCCGGGACCCCCAGTACGCCCTTGGGACGGACTGTGCGGTTTACCGCCGTAGGTAGTGGCGCAGAATGAGGTCGCGCACCCCGGTCATGGGCAGACGGTCGGTGGCGAGGGCGCGTTCCGAGCCGATGACCAGAGGGCCCTGATCCGGGTCTGAGGGCAGGCGGCCATGGGTCCCCTTGACCAGGCTGGCGTCCAGTGGGATCAGATCCATCAGCATGCGCTGGCCCAGGCGCTTCTGGAGCAGGCGCCAGGCGACTTTGAGGCGGGGGAAGGGGATGGTCGGATCGACGAACAGCTCCGCCGGGTCGTAGCCGGGCTTGCGGTGGATGTCCACGGTGCGGGCGAAGTCCGGGGCCCGGCCGTCGTCCTGCCAGTAGTAGTAGCTGAACCAGTGCCCGGGTTCGGCCACGGCCACCAACTCGCCGCTGCGGGGATGGTCCAGGCCCCAGACATGCTTCTCCGCCTCCCCGAGGACCTGCTCGATCCCGGGTGTCCCCTCCAGCAGGCGCCGGACCTGGGACAGATCACGATGGGCTGGGACATAGACATGGGCGACCTGGTGATCGGCCACGGCGAAGGCGCGGCTGGCCCCGGGGTCCAGCATCTCCCAGCCCAGGGTATCGCGCACCGCCAGCAGCCCCGCCGTGCGCAAGACCCGGTTGATGTGGACCACGCCGGTCGCCTGCTCGATGCCATACTCGGACACCACCAGGACCCGGGCACCGGCCGCGCGCACCGCCTCGATCAGCCCCCCGGCCACCGCATCCACGGCCGCGACATCGCCCCGGATGGCCGGGTCCTGGGGTCCCAGGCGCTGGAGGTTGTAGTCGAGGTGGGGCAGATAGACCAGGGTCAGGTCGGGGCGTTGGCGGGTGAAGACATCCAGGGCGCAGGCGCCGATCCAGCGCGAGGAGAGGATGTCGGCCTTGGGGCCCCAGAAGTGGAAGAAGGGAAAGGGGCCGAGGCGCTGGGTCAGGCCGGTCTCCAGGTCCTCCGGCTGGGAGTAGAGGGCAGGGATCTTCCGCCCGTCCGCCGGGTAGATGGGGCGTGGGGTCACGGACCAATCCACTCCGGAGTACATGTTGTACCACCAGAAGAGCTTGGCGCAGGTGGCCCCGGGCTGGCGTCTGGCCAGGGTCTGCCAGACCTTTTCCCCCTCTACCAGGGCATTGTTCTGACGCCAGAACAGGACCTCCGCCAGGTCGCGGAAGTACCAGCCGTTGCCCACGATACCGTGGCCGGCTGGGGTGCGGCCGGTGAGCATGGATGCCTGAGCGGTGCAGGTGACCGCCGGGAAGACCCCCGCCAGGGTGGCGAGGAAGCCGTCCCGGATCAGGGCATTGAGGTGCGGGGTCTGATCGCCGAGCAGGGCCGGGGTCAGGCCAACGATGTTGATAACGACCAACGGGGTCTTGAGGGATGCCGGCGTTTGACTCATGGTTCGACTCCGGCCAACAGGCCGCGGGCCTGCATCTGTGTCTCCAGCCAGGCCAACTCGGCGGCTAGACCGGCGACCAGTCCTTCCGCCCCCTGTGGGCGGCGCTTGGGGGGCAGGACCTGCCAGGTGTAGGTCTCCACCTCCAGGTGGGGACGCTGGCCCGGGTGGGCGGCGAGGTGATCCAGGGCTGCGCCTATGGCGGCCTGGGTCGTCCCCAGCCCAGGGCCCAGGTCCCCCTGTTGAATGGGGACGTGGTAATGGATGCGCCAGGGCTTGGCTCTGGCGAAGGCCGGGTCCGCCAGGGCCTGGTCCAGGTCCATGTGGCCCAGGGTCCGCCCGTCCGCGTCCAGGGTGCGGACCTGGTGCAGGTAACGCGGCTCGGCGAAGGGGGTGAGCAGGGCATCGAGGTCCGCCCGGTCGGGCGTGGGGACCGTGAGCGCGCTGGAGACCTGAATCTTGCCGACGCACACCCCGGCCGTCGCAAGCCTGGCCAGGGCGGTCTCGATGTCCTCGAACATCACCGCCTGATGGCAGATATCGAAGCAGATTCCCAAATGGGCCCGGAGCGACGCCGGGTCCAGACCCAGGTCCAGGGCAGCGGCGGGCAGTGCTTGCGTGAAGAGGGCTATGGCCTGGGCCGTGGTCTCCAGGACACAGCCCGGTTCGGGTTCCAGGCAGACGCGGATGTGGCGCCCGGTCTGGGCCTTGCGCTCAGCGAGCCGACGGGCCAGGTGGCACAGGTGCCTGAGGGCTGGGGCCTGGCGCACCGGGGTCCAGTCGGGCCCCCACCCCAGGGGCAGGCTGGAGATGGTCCCTTCGGCCTGACCCGCCGGCAGGCAGTGGGCCAGGATGAGCGCCAGGTCCAGGGTGTAAGCCAGCCGCTCCGGACTATCCCAGGCCGGGGTGTAGACCGCCTCCTTGACCCGCTCGCCGTGGAAGTCGCCCTGAGGGAAGCCGTTGAGGGTGATCAGGTCCAGCCCCGCGGCGTTGAGCCAGTCCAACAGCCTCCCGGGATCGGCGGCCAGGGCGCGGGCAATCGGGGCCGGGAGCCAGAGCCCGCAGGCCATGCGGTCGAGCCCGCGCAGCCGCCGCACCGCGGCGATGGGACCGGCGACGTTGGCCTCCAGGGCCGCCAGGTCCGCCCCCGGGTGGACGTTGGCGCAGTACCCCAGTGCCCCCCGCGGCCAACCGCCGGGCGCGGCGCTCGCGACCACCGGGTCAGGACTCGATCACAGGGGTCTGACCCCGCAGTACCGAGTTCTCCTCGAAGAGTCGGGTCTGGTCGATGCGCGGCGGGGCCATGTCCGCCAGCGAGATACGCCCGCTCTGGGCGTAGTAGTTGATCGGGTTCTCGAACAGGACCAGTTCCACGTCGGCCTCCGAGAACCCACTCTGGAGCATCAACTGCCCGGTCAGCGGGACCTTCAGCGGGTCGCTGCGGCCCCAGTCGGCGGCGCTGTTGACCACCATCTTCTCGGTCCCGTACTGCTTGAGCAGCGCAACCATGCGCTCTTCGGACATCTTGGTGAACGGGTAGATGGAGTGACCGCGCCAACAGGCGGTCTCCAGGACCAGGGGCAGGGTCTGTTCGTTGAGATGGTCGATGAGGACCATCTCCTCATTGATGCCGACCTCGCGGACCAGGTCCAGCGAGCGCTGGGTGCCGGTGAGCTTGTCCCGGTGGGGGGTATGGACCAGAGCGGGCAGGCCGTGGTCCTTGGCCAACTGGAGCTGCTCGGCGAAGAAGCGCTCCTCCGCCGGGGTGATGTCGTCGTAGCCGATCTCGCCCACGGCTACGACCTGGTCCTTCTCCAGGTAGCGCGGCAGGAAGGCCATCACCGCCTCCGCCATGGCCACATCGTTGGTCTCCTTGGGATTGATGCCGATGGTGCAGAAGTGACGGATACCGAACTGGCTGGCGCGGAAGCGCTCCCAGCCCACCAGGGAGTCGAAGTAGTCGATGAAGCTCGCCGCCTGGGTGCGCGGCTGGCCCTGCCAGAAGGCCGGCTCCACCACGCCGACGATGCCGGCGGCGACCATGCGCTCATAGTCGTCGGTGGTACGGGAGAGCATGTGGATATGGGGGTCGAAGTAACGCATCAGTCTGGGTCTCCGTTGGGGGTGGCCGCCAGGGACGGCGGACATGCCGGGTGTGCAGGAGCAACCCCCGGCTCGGCC
>DYRB01000094.1:5737-9190 GCA_020718945.1 Lamprocystis purpurea
CCGCCAGGGACGGCGGACATGCCGGGTGTGCAGGAGCAACCCCCGGCTCGGCCGCCAGGGACGGCGGACATGCCGGGTGTGCAGGAGCAACCCCCGGCTCGGCCGCAAGGACGCGGCTTACCTGGGGGTCGGTCTCAATGGTGCCGCGCTCGGCCAGCGCCCTGGCAATCTCGGCGCCGTCGGCGCGACGACCGGCGGCCAGGCCCCGGGTCAGGGCCAGGGCGGCATGGTAGCGATGGGCCGGGTCCGGGTGGCCGAGGTGGTCAATAGTGAGCCTCAGGCCGTTGGGGCTGGCACAGGGCCCCAGGGCCAGCCAGATGTCCACCGGTACGGTGCGCCCGGCCGCCACCCGCTCGCCGACGTAATCCTCGCACATGCGGGACAGTTCCGGATTGGCCCGGCGGCCGAACCCGTTGATCCGGGCGATGGGCAGGCCATTGAACAGCGACTTGAGCACCAGTTGATTGAAGCTGTGGTCGTCATAACAGGCGGCGGGGTACGGGTTGTCCAGGGCCAGGGCCGCAAACAGATCCAGGCTGTTGATGCGGCCGGCCTCCTGGGCCAGGGGCAGCAGGGCGCAGGGGTCCGGCGTCAGGCACAGGGCGCGCACCAGGGCGGCGCGCTCGCCCTCGTCACCCTGGCGAAAGAGCGCGGTGGCCAGGGCCTGGGCCATCGCAGGACCCTTGGCCAGTGCGCCAAGCAAGAGGCAGGCGCGCCCGAGGTCACCCCTGGGCCAGGTGGCCGCATCCAGGTCGCCGCAGCCCGTGGTCAGGACGATCCGGCCCCCCAGGGCCTCGCGTCCCAGCCGACGCCGGGCCGCTGGGAAGCGGCGCGATAGGGCGGCGAGGGGTTCCGGGGCCTGGGTCACCTCGTCCAGACCCTGGCGCAGCCAGGCGAGCGCCTCTGGGGCGAGGTGTTCGGTCAGGGCGCCGAGCAGGGTGTCGAATGGCAGGGAGGACATGGGCGGGTACTCCGGGGCGTGCCAACATGACCGGGGCGGTCGATCCGGCATTCTACCCCTCGGACGCCTCAGGTGAGGTAAAGCCAACGCCCCAGCCGGCGCGCCGGGATCAGCAGGAGGGGCAGGAACAGGGCCTGGACCCAGAGCCCGGCCCCGAGCAGCAGCGCGGCATCCAGCGGGACCATGCCCAGCAGCAGGGTGCGCACCCCGCCCTGGACCTGGGCCGGGGCTATGGCCGTCGTCGGAGTCGGCCAGAGCCGGCCCAGGTGCCAGGCGATGGCCCCGAGCAGGGCGATCCCCGCCAGAGGTCCCACCGACTGGGGCAGGGTCCCCGTCGCCCAGAGTGCGATCAGGGCGGCCAGGGTCCCGGCCAGGCCGAGCCAGGTCCAAACCAGGGGGCCGCGGAGCTTGCCCCCGGTCTCGGCCCGGCTCAAGGACGTCACGCCGGCCGTGTAGATCAGGGCCGGGGCCGCGATGGCGAAGGCGGCAGCGGTCAGCGGGGCAGCGCTCAGGGCCATCAGCCAGTTGCCGTAGCGGCACAGCCCCATGGCGATGGGCCCGGCGGGTCCGCCCTTCAGGACCCCGTCATAGAGCAGGACGGCAGCGGCGGTGGCCAGGGTCAGCCACAGGGTCTCACCCCCGGCCAGGAACCCCAGGGCAATCGCCGTCAGGATCAACCCCAGGCCCAACACCCAGGCCGCCGCGACCGGGACCTGGCCGGAGGGCAGAGGGCGCCCGGGGCGCTCGCTGCGGTCCTCGGCCAGGTCGAAGCAGTCGTTGAGGACCATGCCGCCCCAGTAGAGCCCCGTGGTGATGCCGAGTTGCAGCCCAAGCAGGCCCCAGAGCGGCGACCCTCCCGTGGCGATCAGGTGCCCGGCCAGGATGTTGGACCAGGCCGAGAATACCGCCGGGAGCCGCACCAGTTGCAGCCAGGGGCGCCAGGCCGCGACCATGCTCACGGCCGATCACCGGCGCGGCCATGGGCCAGCCCGCTCAGCCAGGCCAGGGACGCCCGCCCGGCCTGGTCCGGCCGGTCGGGATAGGTGTAAAGCTCCACTGTGTAGAAGCCGTCGTAACCGACCGAGTCCAATGCCTTGAAATAGCGCTCGAAGGGCAGGTCGCCCTCCCCCGGGATCAGGTGAAAGTGCTTGCGTCCGGCGATGTCCTCGATATGCAGGTTCCAGATGCGACCTGCCAGGAGTGCCACCGCCGCCTCCGGGGCCTCGCCGTCCAGCCAGGAGTGGCCTATGTCCAGATTGGCCCCAAGGAGCCCCGACCCGACCCGCTCCATGACCTCCGCCAACTCAGTGGCCCTTTCCACCAGGAGTCCAGGCTCGTACTCCACGCCCACCCGCACACCCAGGGGCTCGGCCGCCTCGCACAGGCGCTTGAGGCTATCGACGAAGAGGTCCAGGCCCTGGCTCGGGGTCCCGCCGGACTCAGGGCGTCCGGAGGTGACGCTGATGTTGCGTGCCCCCACCCGGCGGGCCAGGTCCAGGGCGGCGATGCTGTAGTCCAGACGCCAGCGCCGCCAGTCGGGGTTGCGGCTGGACAGCGATGGCTCGAAGGTGTTCTCGGGCGGGGCCGGGTCGAAGTAGCAGTTCGCGGTATTGACGTTGAGGTTGCTCACCCCGAGCCCCAGGCCGGCCAGGTGTCGGGCCATCGACTCCGCCTCCGCCGCCCTGGTGCGTCCGGGGAACCAGTGTGGGGAATCGCACAGGATCTCGACCCCGGCGAAGCCCAGGTCCGCAATGGCCGTCACCGCCTGGTCCAGGCTGTGGCGGGTGTAGGCATTGGTGCTGTAGGCGAGGCGCATGGGGCAGTGTCCGGTGACGGGCCTGGCGCGGCCCCGGGGCAGGGGTGGACTCTACCGCAGCGGGCGGGTCGTGGGCGAGCGGGCGGACCGGCGGTGCGCGACTTGGAGACCAGATCGGTGCCGGTGGGAGCGGCCCCTGGGACTACCTCGTCCCTCGTACATCTTCGTTACACTGCGGCGCCGTGCGCTTGCAGAGTGCCTTGCTTCGATGCTAGGTTCCCCTGGCCCTAGCCGCCGCACGGCTGGACCTCCTACCCCCGGACCGAGGACTTTCGACCAAGTGCCCTGATTGAACTCCTGAGATGAGTTACACGCCTGACCTTCCAGCGGCGGCCCGCCGCCACCTCGCTGCTGCTGACGCGCTTGCTGCACCCGATCAGCGACGGTTCAGGCGGGTTGCAGGCTACCTGTACGGGATCGCGGCCGAGTGTGCCATCAAGGCCATGATGCGCGAGGCGGGACTGGTTCCCCAGGATCGACGGCGCGAGGACCCCTTCTATGCCCACTTCCCGGAACTCCAGACCATGGTGCGCGACCGCATGGCGGGCCGCCGCGGCGGACCACTTCTGAGATTCATAGAGGATCAGGCGTTCATGCACCACTGGGACACGGACATGCGCTACTGCAACGCCAGTGAGATCCAGGACACCTAGGTCGAGGATTGGCAGTCGCAGGC
>DYRB01000095.1:0-1219 GCA_020718945.1 Lamprocystis purpurea
CCGAGGCGGCGCTCCCACGGTGGGCCTCCCGGTCGGACCAACACCTAATGCAGATAGAGCCAGAAAGAAAAGGCCCGGCGGGTGCCGGGCCTGGGGGCCGAAGGACTCGCCCTCTGTTCTTAGCCGAAGGGCGTCGGCGGCGGGGTCTTGTCGGTGGACGCGGGCAGGATGGGCATCTGGAAGGCCGGCTGATCGCCGGTCAGGGTCTTGAGGAAGGCCACGATCTTGGCGTTGTCCTCGGCGCTGAACTTCTTGCCCAACTGGAGCCGGCCCATGATATCGACCGCCTCGGTCAGGGTCTGGGCCTCGCCGTCGTGGAAGTAGGGATAGGTCATTTCCACATTGCGCAGGGTCGGGACCTTGAACATGAAGCGGTCGGCGTCCTTACCGCTGACGGCCGAGAGCCCCTCGGCGGGGTTGTCGGTCTTGTAGGGCTCGACCACGCCCATCTTCTGGAACGAACTGCCGCCCACCGCGGGGCCGTTGTGGCAGGCGATGCAGCCGCTGTTCTTGAACAGCTTGTAGCCGTCGAGCTCGTTGGCGGTCAGGGCGGCCTTGTTACCGAGCAGCCACTGGTCGAAGCGGGAGTTGGGGGTGACCAGGGTCTTCTCGAACTCGGCGATGGCCTGGGTCACCTCGTCGATGGTGATCGTGTCCGTGCCGAAGACCTGCTTGAACTCGGTGACATAGGCCGGGATCGAGGTCAGCACATCGACGGCCAGGGTGTGGGTGGAGGCCATCTCACCGGGGTTGGCGATGGGGCCACCGGCCTGGGCCTTGAGGTCCGCGGCGCGGCCGTCCCAGAACTGGGCGACGTTCATGCTGGAGTTCAGCACCGTCGGGGCATTGATGGGGCCCTGTTGCCAGCGGTCGCCGATGGAGGTCTTGAGGTTGTCGGTCCCGCCCATGCTCAGGTTGTGGCAGGAGTTGCAGGAGATGAAGCCGGACTTGGACAGGCGCGGGTCGAAGTAGAGCTTCTTGCCCAGCTCGACCTGGGCCAGGTTGACTTGCTGGACCGGGCGGATGGGCTGGATGGGCTCGTCGGCCAGGGCGCTGGAGGCGGCGCCGGCGATGACGCTGGCGACGGCGACAGCCAGCATGGAGCGCGCGAGGAGGTTCTTCGTGGTCAAGATGTAGCCCTCTTTCTGGTAGAGATCGGGGTTGTGGTGAGTCAGCCCGGCTGGCTGGGGGATCGAAGCGGCTGGCTGTGCGGCTGACC
>DYRB01000095.1:1319-9118 GCA_020718945.1 Lamprocystis purpurea
GGCCCTGGCCGCACTCCTGACCGCCCCCGCCCTGGCCTACGACGTCAACGACCAGCTCGCCGTCAATGTCCTGGCGGCGGTCTCCATGCAGTGCCAGGAGCTGTCCGGGGACACCGAGGCCCCCAACACCTGCCGCGGGGCCGCGCCCCTCCAGCCGGAGCTGTTCTACAACCCCACCCAGCAGGACCAGATTTTCATCAAGCTGGGCTTCGCCGCCGGCAACGGCATCAACGACGTATCCCCCTTCGCCCTGACCCCCTGGGCCGCTGACCTGGAAGACGACACCCAGGACATCAACGGCAGCGGTCGCAGCTACCTGTTTGAGGCCTGGTACGCCCACACCTTCGAACTCGGTACGGACAACAAGGTCCAGATCACCGGCGGCATCATAGACCCGGCCTTCTATGTGAACGAAAACGCCTACGCCAACAACGAGTTCACCCAGTTCATGAACGAGGCCTTCGTCAACTCCCGCAACGCCTTCCTGCCGGCCTACGACTGGGGCGGGGTGCTGGTGTGGAAGTACAAGGACCTGACCTTCAGCGGCCTGGGCATGAACGTGGCCGAGAACGACGACGGCCGTAACTACAACTACTACGCCGCCGAGGCCGACTGGCACGTCGAGACCGGCCTGGGCGAGGGCAACTACCGGCTGATGTACTCCGGCGGTTCCCGGGCCTTCCCGGACCCGGACGGCGATGCGATGGAAAAACTCTCCGCCTTCAACCTGTCCTTCGACCAGGCCCTGGGCAAAGTGGTCGGGGTTTTCCTGCGCCTGGGCTGGCAGGCGGAGGAGGCCTCGGTGGACTACCAGGCCGCCTACACCGGCGGTCTCGACTTCAAGGGGGCCGCCTGGGGCCGGGAGAACGACAACCTCGGCATCGCCTACGGCTACATGAACGGCGGCAATCAGGGCATCGACCGCAGCAACGCCTTCGAGGCCTACTACCGGCTCGCCGTGAACGACCACCTGGCCCTGACCGCCGACGTCCAATACATGGAAGACCTGTACAAGGACGACACCAGCGTCAGCGGCTGGGTCTACGGCGCCCGGGCCCTGGTCGAGTTCTGATCCAAAGAGAAACAGTTGAGCCGCAAATGGACGCAAATGGACGCAAGTGGACCAGGACTTCCTGTAGGTCTTCGGTTCACCCTGTCGGTGACCCACGGACTCTGACTAACTGACTGATCCATTGGCGTATATTTGCGCAATTTGCGGCCGAGTTGCTCTTCTAGGCTGACACATCACCGAACCAAGCACCCAGGCCCACAACGAGGACCCTCCCAATGCCCAACTTGCGCAACCAGCCTGTCCCGACGCTGGCCCTGACACTGGCCCTGGCTCTGTCCCTGGCCGGCCCCCTGTCGCCGGCCTCGGCGGCGGCGGCGCCGGACACCAAGGCCGTGCTGACCCACTACGCCGTCCTGGCGGAGGCCCAGTACGGTGACGCCCTGGAGGCAGCAAAGGCCCTGCGATCAGCGGTCGATACCCTGACCACCACCCCCACCCAGGTCAACCTGGCCGCCGCCCGGGACGCCTGGAAGGCTGCCCGGGCCCCCTACCAGCAGACCGAGGCCTTCCGCTTCGGCAACCCCATCGTGGACGACTGGGAGGGCAAGGTGAACGCCTGGCCCCTGGACGAGGGGCTGATCGACTATGTGGACGCGGCCGTCTATGGCGAGGGCAACGAGGAGAACCCACAGGCCTTGGCCAACCTGATCGCCAACCCCAGGCTCCAGGTGGGCGGCAAGGCGGTGGACGCCAGCACCCTCGACAAGGCCCTGCTGGCGAAGACCCTGCACGAGGCCGACGGGGTGGAGACCAACGTCGCCACCGGCTACCACGCCATCGAGTTCCTGCTCTGGGGCCAGGACCGCAACGGCACCGGGCCCCAAACCGGATCAGGCCCCGGGGACCGCCCGGCCAGCGACTTCGACCCCGCCGCCTGCACCGGGGGCAACTGCGACCGCCGGGCCGCCTACCTCAAGGCCGCCACCGACCTGCTGGTGGACGACCTGACCTGGATGCGGGCCCAGTGGGGCAAGGGCGGGGCCGCCCGCAAGGCGGTGATCGGGGCCAAGCCCAAGCAGGGCCTGACCATGATCCTCACCGGCCTGGGCAGCCTGTCCTACGGCGAACTGGCCGGGGAGCGCATGAAGCTCGGGCTCATGCTCCACGACCCGGAGGAGGAGCACGACTGCTTCAGCGACAACACCCACTGGTCCCACTACTACGACGCCCTGGGCATCCGCAACCTCTACCTGGGGCAGTACCGCCGCAGCGACGGGGCCGAGCTGGCCGGCCCCTCCCTGAGTGCCCTGGTGGCGGCCAAGGACCCCGCCGCCGATGCGGCCCTGCGCGAGCGCCTGGACTACACCCTGTCGCGGATGCAGGTCCTGGTGGACAGCGCCGAGCGCGACGGCGTGGCCTACGACCAGCTCATCGGCGCCGGCAACCCGGAGGGCAACGCCAAGGTCCAATCGGCCATCGACGCCCTGACCGCCCAGACCAAGGCCATCGAGGGGGTCATAGCTGCCCTGGGCCTGGGCAACGTCGCCCTGGAGGGCTCGGACAGCCTGGATGCCCCGGACAAGGTCGGGCGCTAGGCCCATGCCCCAGCGCTGGCGCCGGGCCTGGGCCCTGGTCCTGTGCCCGACCCTGGCCCTGATCGGCCCGCCGGCCTGGGCCGACCCGGCGGGGCCCGGGTCCCTGGACTTCCGGCTCGGCCAGGCCCTGTTCGAGCGGACCTGGGTCGCGGCCCCGGCCTCCACCGACTCCGCCGACGGACTGGGGCCCCTGTACAACGCCCGCTCCTGCGCCGGCTGCCACCCGGGCGGCGGGCGGGGGCGGGCCTGGGGTCCCGACGGGGGTCCGGGCCCCGCGCTCGTCCTGCACCTGGGCCTGCCCCCCGCGGACAGCGCCCAGTCCCGACCCAGGCCCGAGCCCCACTACGGGTCCCAGCTCCAACCCCTGGCCCTGCCCGGGCAGACCGCCGAGGGGCGACTGGTCCTGGCCTGGTCCGAGACCCGGGTCCAGCTCCCCGACGGGACCCAGGTGGCGTTGCGCCGCCCGACCCCCTCCATCGGGGACCCGGGCTATGGACCGCTGGACCCCCAAGCCCTGCGCTCCCTGCGCCTGGCCCCCACCCTGACCGGCCTGGGGGACCTGGAGGCCATCCCCGAGGCGGAGATCCTGGCCCAGGCCGACCCCCAGGACAGCAACGGCGACGGCATCTCCGGCCGGGCCAACCGGGTCCCAACCCCGGCCCCCGCGGCCCCGGCCCCCGGCGGCCCGGCCCTGGGCCGCTTCGGCTGGAAGGCCGGCCAGCCCCGCCTGGCGGGCCAGGTGGACTTGGCCTTCGCCCTGGATCTGGGCCTGTCCAACCCGTCCCACCCCCAGGCGACGGGGGACTGCACCCCAAGCCAGACCGCCTGCCTGGCCGCCCCCGGCGGGGCCAGCCCGCGCCACGGGGGCTTCGAGGTCGGGCCCGAGGTGGCCGCCCTGGTGGCGGGCTATGTCCGGGCCCTGCCCGCACCGCCCCGTCGCGACCCCGAGGACCCGCGGGTCCAGGACGGCGGGGCGAGCTTCCGCGCCCTGGGCTGCGGCGCCTGCCACAGCCCGGACCTGGGGCCCGGCGGGCTCTACACGGACCTGCTGCTCCACGACCTGGGGGAGGGCCTGGCGGACGGCTGGACCGAGGGGGAGGCCAGCGGCAGCGAGTGGCGCACGGTGCCCCTGCGCGGCCTGGGCGCAACGGCCACCGGCGCCTGGCTCCACGACGGCCGCGCCCGCACAATGCTGGAGGCCATCCTGTGGCACGGCGGCGAGGCCCAGGCCAGCCGCGACGCGGTCATCGCGCTATCGACATATTCCCGCGCTAATCTGTTGCGCTTCCTTGAATCCCTCTGATCGACCGGCGGTACCCATGCCCCTGCAAGCCCTTCCCCTAGTCTTAGCCCTGCTGGCCACATCGGTCGCCCCACCGACCCAAGGCCAGGCGGCCCAGCCCCCAGGCCCCCAGCCCGACTGGGCCGACCTCAACCTGGCCCTGGTCCAGGGCCACCTGGTCCCGCGCTACCGGGTACTCGCCCAGGCCACCCGCAACCTGGCGGCCGGGCTCGACGCCTTCTGTGCCGCCCCGGACGAGGCCGGTTTGAACCAGGCCCGCGGCCGCTTCGTCGCCGCCCTGGACGCCTGGAACGGCATAGCCCATATGCGTTTCGGGCCCATCGAGACCGACCAGCGCTTCTACCGCTTCCAGGTCTGGCCGGACAAGCGCGGGACCGGCGCCAAGCAGGTCCGCCAGCTCCTGGCCGAGGCCGACCCGGCCCGCCTGGAGCCCGCCGCCCTGGCCCGGGACAGCGTGGCCGTCCAGGGCCTGAGCGCCCTGGAGCTGCTGCTGTACCCGCACTCGGAGGTGACCCTGGCGGACTTCCAGGCCGAAGGCGGCGCGGGCTTCCGCTGCCGCTTCGCCGCCGCCATTGGTCGCAACCTGGCGGGACTGGGGCAGGCGACCCTGGCGGACTGGACCCAGGGCGAGGCCCCCTACGCCAAGACCGTGCTGGAGCCCGGGATCGGCCAGGGGCGCTTCGCCGACCCCAGCGCTCTGGGCACCGCGGTGCTCATGACCCTCAACACCGGGGCCCAGGTGGTGCACGAGTTGAAGCTCCGGGAGCCCCTGGGTCCAGGCCCCACCGCGGCCAATCCGCGCCGGGCCGAGGCCTGGCGTAGCCGCCGGTCGCTGGCCAACGTCTGCACCAACCTGCGGGCCCTGGGGCACCTCTACGCCACAGCCCTGGCCCCGCGCCTGGCCGGGCTCTGGCTCCCGGAGACCGACCAGGGCCTGGCCCTGACCCTGGCCGCGGCCCAGAGCGCCTGTCTGAGCCTGCCCCCGGAGGCCCTGGACGAGGCCCCGGGCCCGGACCGCCCGGATGCCCGCCAGGCCCTGGAGCACCTGCGCGACCTGGCCGGGGCCCTCCAAGCCCGCACCGGCAAGCGCCTGGCGGAGGAGCTGGACCTGACCCTGGGCTTCAACAGCCTGGACGGGGACTGAGGCCATGGACCAGACCCGTCGCCGCTTCCTGCACCTGAGCGCCGCCGCCCTGGCCCTGGGGGCCTTCGCAACCCTGGGCCCCCCAGGCCGGAGCCAGGCCCAAGCCCAGGCCCGCACCCGGCCGCGGCTGCTCAGCGCCCGCGGCGACGGGGCCGGGGGCTACCGGGTGAGCGGCCTGGACCCCGCCGGGGGCCTGGCCCTGGACCTGCCCCTGCCGGCGCGGGGCCACGGCTTGGCCCTGCGCCCCGGGGGCCGGGAGGCAGTCTGCGTCGCCCGCCGCCCGGGGGACTTCCTGTTGGTCCTGGACCTGGAGGCCGGGACCCAGTCGGCCCTGCACCAGACCCCCGAGCATACCCACTGCTGCGGCCACGCCGTCTATTCGGCGGACGGCGCCCTGCTCTACACCACCGAGACCTCGGTGGACGGCGGTGCAGGGCGCATCGGGGTCTGGGACGCCGCGGCCGGCTACCGCCGCCTGGGGGACCTGCCGAGCCACGGCCTGGACCCCCACGAACTGCTGCTGTCCCCGGACGGCGAGGCCCTGATCGTCGCCAACGGCGGCATCCTCACCCGCCCCGAGACCGGGCGGTCCAAGCTCAACCTGGACACCATGGACCCCTGCCTGGTCTATCTGGACCGCCGCGACGGCCGCCTCCTGGCCGAGCATCGCCTCCCCGCCGAGCTGCACCAACTGAGCATCCGCCACCTGGCCCAGGGGCGGGGGCGGCTGTGCGTCGCCCTCCAGTACGAGGGGCCTGGGTCCGAGCGCCCGCCCCTGGTCGCCTTCCAGGCCCCGGGACAAGGGCTGGACCTGGCGGCGGCCCCGGACCCGGTCCAGGGGGCCATGCGCAACTACTGCGGCAGCGCCGCCACGGACCCGACCGGGGACTGGTTCGCCGTCTCCGCCCCCCGGGGCGACCTGGTCAGTTTCTGGGACGGCCAGGGGGCCTACCGCGGCAGCACCCGGGTCCCGGACGGCTGCGGGGCCGCCCCCGGCGACGCCCCCGGGACCTTCTTCCTGTCCAGCGGGGCCGGGGCCCTGTACCGCCACGACTGCACCACCGGCGAGACCCGGCCCCTGCCGGTCCCGCCCAGCGAGGCCATCCAATGGGACAACCACCTGACCCTCTGCGCCTGATCTCGGCCTGGGCCCTGACCCTGTTGCCCGCGGCCCTGGGCCTGGCGGTGCTGCTGTGGGCCACCGGGCCGGCGGCGGACCCGGCCCCCTCCCCGGGGCCGGGGCTGGTGGACCTGGGCCGGCGCCTGTTCTTCGACCCCAACCTGTCCCGGAACCGCACCCAATCCTGCGCCACTTGCCACGACCCCGGGGCCGGCTTCGCCGACCCCAGGGGCAAGGGGGCCCTGGCCGCCGTGTCCCTGGGGGACGACGGGCGCTCCCTGGGGGACCGCAATGCCCCCACGGCGGGCTATGCCGCCCTCACCCCCGGATTCCACCGCACCGAGGAGGGCAAGTACGTCGGTGGCCAATTCCTGGACGGGCGGGAGCCCGACCTCGCCGGCCAGGCCGGGGGCCCGCCGCTCAATCCGCTGGAGATGGGCATGCCGGACAAGGCCGCGGTGGTGGCCCGGCTGCGGGAGGACCCGGGCTATGTGCAGGCCTTCGAGGGCCTCTTCGGCCCCGGGGTCTGGGGGGATGCGGAGGGCGCCTACCGGGCCATGACCCAGGCCATCGCCGCCTTCGAGGGGACCGGGTTCTTCGCCCCCTTCGATTCCAAGTACGACCGCGCCCTGCGCGGCGAGTACCGGATGACGGAGCAGGAGGAGCTGGGCCAGACCCTGTTCTTCTCCACCCAGTTCACCAACTGCCACCTGTGCCACCAGTTACACAAGGTCCCCGGCAGCCCGGGGGAGACCTTCAGCAACTACGAGCACCACAACATCGGGGTCCCCGCCAATACCGCCGTGCGGGCCCTCAACGGCCAGCCCCCCGGGCACCTGGACCTGGGGCTGGCGGGCAATCCGGCGGTCCAGGCCGCCGCCGATGCCCAGGCCCAGCGCGGCCGTTTCAAGACCCCGACCCTGCGCAACGTCGCGGTCACAGGCCCCTACATGCACAACGGGGTATTCAAGGACCTGCGCACCCTGGTCCTGTTCTACAACCAATACAACAGCAAGGCCCCAGCCCGGCGCATCGACCCCGAGACCGGCGCCCCCTGGGCCCCGCCGGAGGTCCCGGAGAATCTGTCCCTAAAGGAACTGGAGACCGGCCCGGCCCTGGACGACCGCCGCATCGACGCCCTGGTCGCCTTCCTCAAGACCCTCACCGACCGGCGTTACGAGCACCTCTTGACCGGGCCAAATGCGGGCAAGGCCGGCTGAGGAGCCGAGCAAACATAACTTGAACAGTATGGGTTCAGTTGCCTTGGCAGCGAGGCTTGAGTCGATCATTCCACCGCCCCTTGGAACTTGTCGCGCTCGATGGCCAGTTCTGCCAATTCTTGAACACCCGCCTCGCCTGGCGCAAGGACTGGGCAGTGTTCCGCGCCTGGGCCCTGGGGCGGGCCGCCCAGTGGTTCCCGGCCGAGGGGGAGCGGGTGCGCCTGCCGCTCCTGCCGGAACTGCTGGTGCGTTTCATCCAGGACATGATGGAAGGGGAGGGGGGTGAGCCGCCCCGGGCCATCGCCACGGTCCGCCGTTATCTGGCCACGTTGAGCACCCTGCATCGGCTCCTGGATGTCCCCGACCCGACCAAGGCCGCCATCGTGCGCAACACCCTCAAGGCGC
>DYRB01000096.1 GCA_020718945.1 Lamprocystis purpurea
TGTCCAACTGTGACGCCGGGATCAAGATTGGTGTGGAACTGGGCAGCCCAGAGGCGGTCAAGGGCGCGGTGGAGGCGGGCATGGGGGTCTCGGTAGTGTCCCAGGCGACCATACAGAAGGAGTTGCGCCTCGGCACCCTGGTGGCGCTGAGCCTGGACCCGCCCCTGGATCGACCCTTCTCCTTCGTCCATCAGAAACAGAAGTTCCGCTTGCGGGTCATGGAGGAACTGCTGGAGTTCGCCCGCGCCTACTGCAAGTCCCACCGCGACTAGCCAGGGTACGGCAGGTGCTTCAGCAACAGGGTGCGAATACGCCGGAGCGGCGTCTGACCAGGCTCTACCGGTCCCTGGGGGCCACGGACCGGGATGCCTTGCTGGCCTTTGCCGAGTTTCTCGCCCAGCGGGGCGCCGCCGATCCGGCCTTGTCCGCGGCTCCCGTCGCTGCGCCCCAGGAACCAGGCCCCCTGAACCGCCCGCCTGCGGAATCCGTCGTCGCTGCCATCCGCCGCCTGCGCCACGCCTACCCCATGCTGGAGCACGGGGACTTGCTGCACCAGGCGTCGGCCCTGATGTCCGGCCATGTCCTGCAAGGGCGCCCGGCGGCTGAGGTCGTGGACGACCTGGAGGCCCTCTTCGCCCGCCACTACTCGGCCTATCGCGATGGCCGTCAGGCCTGACCCCCGGCCTTTCCCGCTGATGCACGTCCTCTCCGACTGGTTCCGACGCTACTTCTCCGACCCCCAGGTGGCATTCCTCTCCGTGGCCCTGCTGGTGGGCTTCGGGGTGGTCGATTTGCACCCGGTGGCCATCATGGTGGCCATCCTGGTGTTCGGCGGGCTTTGGGGCTTCTGGGGGGTCTTCTTCGCCATCCCGCTGGCCACCCTGGTGCAGGCGATCCTGGTCGCCTGGCCGCGACCGGCCGGGATCGGCGCCGGCTGATCCCTGGCAGCCGGGGCGGCAGAGCCACACCCGGCGGGCTGATACAATGGGTCAAGCCCCCAGCACCTGTCCCGCACATGCACGCCTTCGGACTGACGCGACTCCTGTTCTGGTTCCTGATCTTCGTCCTGGTCGCCCTGGCGGTGCGGCCCTGGGTGGAGCGGGCCCTGATCCCCTATCGCGCCGAGCCGAGGGCGGTCACTGCCCGGGGTGACCTGGCCGGGGACGAGCAGACCACCATCGCCATCTTCGAGGCCACCAGCCCCTCGGTGGTCTACATTACCACCACCGGGCGGGTGCTGGACCTGATCACCCGCAACGTCACACAGGTCCGTCGCGGGACCGGCTCCGGTGTGATCTGGGACGCCCTCGGCCATGTGGTCACCAACCACCATGTCATCGAGGACGCCCAGGGGGCCTATGTCCACATGTCCGATCAGCATGGCTACGACGCCGTGCTGGTGGGGACCAGCCCCGAGTACGACCTGGCCGTGCTGCGCATCGACGCCTCGGCCGGCAGACTGAGGGCGGTGCCCCTGGGAACCAGTGGCGACCTCAGGGTCGGGCAGAAGGTGGTGGCCATCGGCAATCCCTTCGGTCTGGACTACACGCTCACCACGGGGGTCATCTCGGCCCTGAACCGGACTATCCCCACCGAATCCGGCGGGGTGATCGAGCACCTGATCCAGACCGATGCGGCCATCAACCCGGGCAACTCCGGCGGCCCCCTGATCGACAGCGCCGGGCGCCTGATCGGCATCAACACGGCCATATTCAGCCCATCGGGGAGTTCCGCCGGCATCGGTTTCGCCGTCCCGGTGGATACGGTCAACCGGGTGGTCCCGCAGTTGATCGCCTACGGGCGCTATACCCGCCCGAGCCTGGGGATAGCCGCGGACGACGACCTCAGCGAGCGGGTCCTGGGGGAGCTAGGCCAGACGGGTATCTTAATCCTCAAAGTGGAGCAGGGCGGCCCCGCGGCCAAGGCCGGGCTCCAGGCTGCGCGGCTGGCCCGCAATGGCGATATAGTCTTGGGGGACGTGATCGTCGCCCTGGACGGCACACCGGTGGACAGCGTCACCGCCCTGATCGCCCGGCTGGAGGGGCATGCCGTCGGGGACCGGGTGCTGGTAACCGTCCGTCGCCGTGGGACCGAGGTCCAGGTGCCCATCCAGCTCGGCCCGGGTCCCAGGGCCAAGGGGGTGGGCGAAGGCGGCGGGGGCTTTCCCGGGGCGGGCGACCCGGGCCGCGGTGGCATGGGGGGGCAGGCCGCCTGAGGCGGCCGGCGCGGGTTCTAAACGACGGAGGAATGACTGTGAAGGCTTATTTGCTTATGACGGCGAGCGGACCCCTGGTGGTCCTCTCGACCCTGTCGGCCCTGACCGACGATGTCCTGATCGGCAAGCTGCATATCAAGGGGGTGGACAAGTTCATGGCCTACGACCTGCCCCTGGATCAGGTCGAGGCCAGCTACGGCGGGCACTTCCAGGCGGTGGTCAACGACCTGCACCAGACCGACGACCTGCGGGTGCTGGACGTGAACGGCCACCGCATCTTCGAGCTGTTTCGGCTCGATGCCCTGGGGCACCCCTTCGTCCACGACCCCACTGGGGCCCAGACCAAGGTCTATCTGGACTGAGGGCCTCAGGGGCAGGCGTCGCGGGGAAGGGGCGCCGAGGGGGAAGCGGCCACGCCAGCGGCTGGCTGGTGTGGCCTAGGGGGGCTCAGTTCAGGCCGCAGAAGCCGCCGGGGCAGCAGGCCCCGGTGCTGCACGGTGGGGCCTCGCTGGCGCCGCGGCTGGTGCTGGACAGGATGTTGCCGCCAGTGGCCAGGCGGTGGACCGGGGCCTCGGCCGGGGTGTCGCCTGGGGCCATCCCCAGACGGGCGCACAGCTCGCCCCAGGTCGCCAGGTCCTCGCTCATGCGATGGTTGACCTCAAGCACCTGGCCGTTCTGGTCGCAGCGGTAGTCGTAGGTGGGCATGGACGTTCTCCGTCAATATCGTGAAACGCTAATGTTTCAGGATTATACCCGGGGTGCAGGCAAGCGGGGAACGGGGGCGGAGGTCGGCTGATCGGCCGCCCTGAGCGGGCTCGTTTGCAGTCGGGTTTCGACCCGGAGCGGTCTCACGCTTTGTGGCTGCGAGTGTCCGCAGATGTGCGAGAAGTAGGCAGCCCAACCGCTGCCGTCTCGTCGGAACCCCTGTCATTGAAACAGATGTGCTTCGAGAACCATGTCAGTAGTCCAGTAAGAAATCGTCTCTAAGTCGGCACCGTTTTGTGCGGAGCTCACGACCTGCTACCATGAACTAACGGACGTTCGTTATCATGTGGCCATGAGCATCCCTGCACCAAGTTCGACGACCAAGGACCGCATCCTTGAGGTTGCCGTCCCGCTGTTTGCGTCCGCGGGTTTCGACGGCGTGTCCATGCGCGCTATCGCCACTGCCGTCGGGATTCAGCCCGCGTCTTTGTATAACCATTTCCCAGACAAGCAGGCTCTGTACCTCAACGCCATGGCCTACGCCTTCGCTGATAAGGCCCGCGGCATCAGCGAGACGGCTCGTGCCCCCGGTTCGCCCGAGGCCCGACTGCACCGATTCATCGATCGGTTCACGGCGCTGATGGCAGAGGACCCGGACTTCCGGCGGCTGTTGCAGCGGGAGCTGCTCGACGGGGACGAGAACCGTCTTCGGCTGGTCGCGCAACAGGTCTTTCGCGAGCCATTCGGGGCCATATCGGCGCTGGCCCAGGACCTCGATCCGGAGTGCGACCCGCACATGCTGGCGATCTCCATGGCGGGATTGGTGTTGTTCCACTTCGAGACGGCACCGGTCCGCCGCTTTCTGCCAGGTATGCGCGTCGAGCAGGACAGCCCGTCGGTCATCGCGGAGCATGTGAAGCGGTTGTTGTCGCGGGCCTTGGCGAGGGTGTGATGAGACTGGCTTACGCCGTGCTGTCGCTGTGTATCGCCGGTGCCGTGGCGGGGTGGCTGGCGATCCGGCATTTCGACCCGGGCCAGGGTCAGGCGATGTCGCCGCCGAGCTTGGATCTGCCGATGCCGGTGACTTGGTATGAGGTTGCGACCCTGGCCTTCCCGGATCGATTGGTCCGCCCGGGGGAAGTCGTGGCTGCTGCGCGATTCCAGCTCGCCCCCCGATCATCGGGGCGCCTGGTCGATCTGTCGGTTCGCCCCGGCGACCGGATTGCCGCCGGCGCCCAGATCGCGGTGCTGGCCGCGCCGGAACTGGAGCAGGCCCTGCACCAGGCGCGGGCCGAGTTGAGCGCCGCCCGCACCGATCTGGCGGACGCCGACTCCGATCTCATCCGTCTGACCACACTCGCCAAGACCCGGGCCGTGTCCGAGGACGCCCTGCGCAAGGGTCAGGTCAGGCGGGATCGCGCCAGCGCAGCGGTGCACGCCGCCGACGCCGCCGTGGCCTCCCGACAGGAGCATGTCTCGGAGTTGGTGGTGCGTGCACCGGAGTCGCTCATGGTCTTGAGTCGGTTGCGGGAGCCGGGCGACTTGGCGGGACCCTCGCAGCCCATCATTGAGGCCGAGTCGGCCGACGGCCGGCGCTTCGATGCTTGGGTTCCCTTGCAGGAGGCCGAACGCCTGCGCCCTGGCATGGCCGTCCAATTGACGCTCAATGGGCAGCCGTCGCCTGTCGCGGCCGAGATCACCCGCATCCTGGAGTCCGCGGACACTAGCACGCGAACCTGCAAGATCGAGGTCTCGATCCCGAGCGCTGTCGGTGCGAGGGCTGGCACCTTCGGCGAGGTCAGGATTCGCCTGGGCGAGACGCCCAAGGTCGCCGTTGCGGAGGAGGCGCTCATGGAGCGCGCGGGCGTGACCGGCGTGTTTGTTCTCGTCCCCCCGGATGAGGTCCGCTTTCGCAGCATCCAGACCGGCCGCCGATTCGATCAGGCTGTCGAGGTCCTCGCCGGGTTGCGACCTGGCGACCGCGTGGTGCTTGATCCGCCGCCGACCTTGATGGACGGCGCTCGCGTGCAAACCGCCAAGCCATGACGCCGGCAGGGCTGAATGTCCCCGGCCGTCTGGCGCGGGCCTTTGTCGAGTCGCGGCTCACCCTGCTCTTGATCATCGCCTTCCTGTGCTTCGGCCTCGCGGGCCTGGTCTTCACGCCGCGGGAAGAAAACCCGCAGATCGAAGTCCCGGCCATCGAGGTCGAGGTCCCCTTGCCCGGCGCGACCCCCGAGGAGGTGGAGCACATCCTGCTCTCACCGCTGGAGGCGACCCTGTCGGCGCTCGCGGGCGTTAAGCACAGCTACGGGACCGCGCTGCCCGAGGCCGCCCGGGTGCTGATCGAGTTCGAGGTCGGCCATGACAAGGAGGCGGCCCTGGTCGCCGTGGCGGAACGGCTGGGGCGTTTCGTCTTGCCGCCCGGCAGCGGCGAGCCGCGCCTCCAGGCGGTGGACGTGGACGATGTCCCCGTCTTCACCCTGGCCTTGGCATCCGCCGCGCTCGATGACTTTGCCTTGCGGCGCGTGGCCGAACGGGTCCTGGAACGGCTGCGCTCCGTCCCCGGCGTGAGCCTGGGCAGCATCGTCGGCGGGCGCCCCCGGGAGCTGCGGATCGAAACGACGCCGGAGCGCCTGCAGGCCTTCGGTCTGTCCCTCGATGCCCTGGCCGCCGCGGTCGCGGCGGCGAACACCGTCGCACCACTGGCTGCGCGGGTATACGAGGGGGAGAACCGCAACCTGCGTCTGACCGAGCGCCTGCAAGACGTGGAGCAGATTGCCGCCATTCCCCTGCAAGCCAAGGACGGTCGGGTCCTGCGCCTGGGGGACCTCGCCGAGGTCAGCGACGGCCCCAGCCCCGACCGTGCCTTCTATACCCGATTCGGCTTTGGCCCCGCCGATCCCCGCTTCGCAGACTGGGAAGGCCGTGACCTGGCAGTTGTGACTTTAGGCATCGCCAAGCAGCAAGGCGTCAACGCCGTCGATCTGACTGCCCGTCTGCGCGAGAGGATCGAGGCCATGCGCCAGGGATTCCTGCCGCCCGAGGTCATCCCCATCGTGACCCGGGACGATGGGCAGAAGGCCGACAGCACCGTCACCCAACTGGTGGAACATCTCGGGGTCGCGGTCGCGGCGGTCAGTCTGGTCCTGCTCCTCTTTCTCGGTCCGCGCGCCGCGCTGATCGTGGCCTGCGTCATTCCCCTGGTGCTCGCCGTGGTCATGGGCGCGGACCTGCTGGCGGGGCCCACCCTCAACCGCATCACGCTCTATGCCCTGATCCTGGCCCTCGGGATGTTGGTGGACGATGCCATCGTGGTCATCGAGAACACCCATCGCCACTACCACGCCCTGCCGGAGCGTGCCGGTGCCCCGGCGCGGGCCGATGCCGCGGTTTGGGCGACGCACGAGATCGGCAACCCGACGACCCTGGCGACCCTCACCATCGTCCTGGTCTTCCTGTCCCTGCGGCTGGTCAGCGGCATGCTGGGCGACTACTTCCTTCCCATCGCCTTCAATGTCCCCGTGGCGATGCTGGCATCCCTATTGATCGCCTACACGGTGACGCCCTGGATGGCGCGGCGCTGGCTCCCCGCCGGTCCCACCAGCGCCGCGGGCGGCGAAGCGATGAAACGCGGGTACCGGCGCGTGCTGGCGGTCCTGCTGCGACGGACCTGGCTGCGGCGTGGGTTCTACCTGGCCGTCGTTGTCCTGTTCCTGGGGTCGCTCGTGCAGCCGGCCTGGCAGTTCGTGCGCCCGGCGGGCGTTGCCGGGGCGGTCTCCGTCGGCGGCGTACCGCTCGCCTTCCTGCCCAAGGACGACAAGAACACCTTTCTCGTCCATATCCATCTGCCGGAGACCACGCCGATCGAGGTCACGGATGCGCTCGCGCGCGAGGTCGAGGCGCTGCTTCGCCGCCATCCGCAGGTGCGCGACTTCACGACGCACGTGGGCTTGCCGGCGATCATCGATTTCAACGGCCTGCTCAAGGGCAGCGGCGGCAATCTCGGCCCCCAGTATGCGGAGATCCGCGTCAACCTGGTGGAAAAGGGGACGCGCGACGCCACCAGCATTGCCCTGGTGTTGGCGCTGCGGCCCTTGGTGGCGGCCATCGCCGCGCGCTATCCCGGCGGGGTGGTTCAGCTCGTGGAAGATCCGCCCGGACCGCCGGTGCGGGCCACCGTCCTGGCGGAGCTCTACGGGCCGGACCTGGCGGTGCTCGACGACTTGGCGGGGCGGGCGGCGGGAGCCTTCCGCGAGACCCACGATATGGCGGAGGTGTGGACCGGGGTGCCTGCCGAGGTGCCGGAATACCGGTTGCGGGTCCACCGGGACAAGGCAGCGCTCGCCGGGGTGGACCCGGCGCAGATCGCCACGGCCCTGCGCCGTCTGCTCGATGGCGAGACCCTGACCTTCGCGACCCCGCCCGGGGAGCGCGCGCCGGTCCCGGTGAGACTCCATATCCCCAGAGAGGACCGGGTGGACCCGGAGACCCTGAGTCGCGCCTACGTGGAGAACCCGGCCGGCCAGCGCATCCCGCTGTCCATGGTGGTGGAGGTCGCTACTGCGACCACACCCAAACCCATCCAGCACAAGAACGGCGAGCGGGTACAGTACGTCGGCGGGGAGCTGGCGGCCAGTGCGCCGGTCTACGCCATCCTCGACCTCGACCGCCGGATCGACGGGCTGGACCTGGGCGATGCAGGACGGCTCGTCACGGCCAACCTCGGCCTCCAGCCGGTGCGGCCCGACGCGCTGAAGGGCTATCAGCTCCTCTGGGAGGGCGAGCTGCGCTTGACCCTGGACGCCTTCAGGGACATGGGGCTGGCGCTGGGCCTGGCGCTCGTCGCGATCTTTCTGCTCCTGGTCGGCTACTACCGATCCTTCCGGCTGGCCGGCCTGGCCCTGGTCCCCGTGCCCTTGGGGCTCATCGGCGTGTTTCCCGCCCACTGGCTGCTCGGCACCACCTTCTCGGCGGCCTCCATGGTCGGCGTCATCGCCCTGGCGGGTGTGGTCATCCGCAACTCGCTCATGATCATCGACTTCATCCAGGATCGCCTGAGCACCGGCATCGGGCTGGAAGATGGCCTCCTGGACGCCGGGGCAGTGCGGCTGCGCCCGATCCTGCTGACGACGCTGGCCATCGCGCTGGGCACTTGGATCATGGTCCCCGATCCGGTGTTCGGCGGGCTGGCCATTGCGTTGATCTTTGGGGCCATGTCGTCCGCAGTCTTTTCCTTACTCCTGGTGCCGTTGTTGTATCGCTCGCTTCATCGACCAGACCGCACGACTGGTGGAGCCTGAGCGGCACATCGCGGAGGCCAGCGTCCGCTGAAGAACGCCTTGTGGCCTGCCGTTGGGGCAGACGCGGTGACTGGTCTTGGCCGTCTGCTGCCGCAACCAGGATCCAAACGGTCTTGGCGTAGTCAAGATTCACAAGCCTCAGCAACGACGGGAGAGGAATCCGCCAGATCCGACGCGAATTTCTCTGAAAAAATCTGGCGGTATAACCTGAGCGACAACACCCAGGCCCGCGGCTTGCGGCTGGTCGGGGTCTGATTTCTGGTCACTTCCTCCAGCACCCTATCCACCAGGGCCAGCGACCAACCTGGCACGAACAGCAGATCGAGCGCGTCGGCGTAGGCCAGCGTGATGAGCGGCCCGGCATCGGGGAGGAGAACGACGTCCGACGGCCTGAACACATGGGCCCCGTGCTAGGGCGACAGGCGATGCAGGTCGGCCGCCATCGCCTCGGTCGCAGCAGCGGAGAGCCTGGGCATGGGCAGGTGCGCCTGAGCCATCAGGAGGAACAGGTCTTCCTCACTGTCGATGCCCAGCGCCTCCATGAGCGCCAGGTCGTCGCTGCGCCCCAGGGAAAAATCGAGCAGCGCCAGGAAGTTCGCGTTGCCGGCGGTCTCCGCGGCCTCGAAGGTATCGACGAGATGGCGCAGTTCGGTGGCCAACAGGACGTTGACCGAGGTGTCGGTCTTGGCGGCCAGGGCCTCCGCCCGTTTGAGGAGGTCCCGGTCGACCGAGCCAAGGAAGTTGACGTTAGCGGACATGGTCATATCTCGCAGTGGGCCTGGAGGTCAGGCTAGCACGGACCCGGGGGCCGAGGAACATGCCTCGGCGTCCAGGAGCCGCGGCT
>DYRB01000097.1 GCA_020718945.1 Lamprocystis purpurea
GAAGGATCAGAACCATGAGCATCGAAGGCGGCTGCCATTGCGGCGCGGTGCGCTACCGGGTCGAACTCCCGACCCTGGACGACGTGGCCAACTGCCACTGCACCGACTGTCGTGCCCTCTCCGGGGCGCCCTTCACCACCTGGGCCAGCGTCCCCCTGGCCGCCTTCGCCTGGACCCGCGGGACACCCAGGGCCTACCCGTCGAACCCGGGGTGCCGGCGCTGGTCCTGCCCGGTCTGCGGGGCCCAGCTCGCCCTCTATACCGACCTCGCGCCCCAGACCCTGGACATCGCCGTTGGCACCCTCGACCGCCCCGAGCTTTACCCACTGACACGCAATGTCTGGGTTCGCAGCCGCCTGCCCTGGGTCCAGGGGGACGGCCTGGCGGACGAGGAGGAAGAGGTCCTTTGAGGGTGCATCGACCACCCGCCGGCGCCATCAGCCGCACCGCCCTGACTGATCCGGCGGCCACAGGCACCAGTGGACAGACCGGCCTTGCCGTCCAGGGCCGCGAGCCAGGCAAGCCAGATGCGGGCGTCAGAGGCGCCGACGGGCGACTTACGCCGATGATGTGTTAACAGCACACACAAGTTCACTGATAAATCACTTGCAAGCGCCACACGACTGATGCGCAGCGCGGTGCGCGTGCTCGACCTCGGCATGAGCGAGGGCAACGAGCTGTGGATCAAGGACAAGCAGGGCAAGGAGTACCGCATCGTACTGGGTTGAAGCCGTCATCGACCCCAAGGCACGGCAGCCAGGGCACTGGCCGGGGCAGCCGTCAGGACAACAACCAGGAGGTCTGGAACATGAGCCTGCAACGCCTGCGGTTACAGCAGAAGACCGGCGCGGAAATGGCCCTGGAGTACATCTACGACCGACGCTCCCGCCGGTTCTTCCCCCTGGTTACCCGCGGCATCCCTTGCGGCGCCTTCTCCGACCTCACCATCTACCTGGCCGCCTGCCCGCGCTATGTGGTGCTGCCCTGCTTCCACACCCACCCTCGCCGTGGAACGAGTTGGGCTTCGAGATGCCCTCTAAGGCCGACTACCACGCCCTCGCGCACCTGCGCCGACACCTCGGGGGTGCCTGGGTGTGTGACCGGGTCTTCTTCCCCAGCGGGCGCCAGACCCTGTATGGGATCGACCGCCGGGGGCGCTGCTTCTATTGCCGCCAGGGCCCGCGCCTGGCCTATCTCGACTGCATCGACTGGCTACCGAAGCGACATCGACCAAGGTCCGAGGTGCGCATCAACGCCCCAGCAGGCGCATGAAGCGCTGCAGGACCGTGTCCCGGTGCAGGGCCTCCATGAGCCCGGCGGGCGGCTGGGTCTTCAGCTCCGCGTAGCGGGCGGCGTTCTCTGCGGCCCGCTGAGCCACTAGCTCCGCCAACCGGGCCGGAATGTCCGGGCGCACATTGAGCAACTGCACGAAGGCTGCCTTGGGGAACTCCAAGACCTCCACCTCGGCGTCGGCGGTGACAGTGGCGCTGCGCGGCAGGCCGGTGACCAGACTCATCTCGCCCATCAGGGCCCCGGGCCCGATGGTGAAGCGGTGGGGCGGCACCTGGCCCTCGAATTCGATCCGCCCGGCAAGGCTACCGCGCAGTACCACATAGGCCGCCTCCCCCACCTCACCCTGGGTAAACAGGGTCTCGCCCCGGGTGAAGTGCTGTCGGCGGATGGCCCCGGCCACCGGTCGCAACTCCGCTTCGCTGACCAGGGGCGCCCCGTCCGGACCCACCAGCCATTTGCGGTAGAAGTCGCTGCCCTGCAGGTCGGCCAGGAGGCGTTCGAGCTGCACATCCTTGGGCGGCAGGGTGCGCTGGTGGTAGACCACTTCCATGAAATCGGCCAACAGCTTGTCGCTCATGGGGAAGGGGATCTCGATGTTGCGCCGCTTGAACTGGTACCAGATGCGGGTCTGGACCTCGCTCATCAGGGGCGCACGCTGGCCATAGTGGTCGGTCCAGATATGGAGCACGTAATTGATCCCGAAGTCCTTGAACTCGGTGAGCAGGGCCTTGGGCGGCGGGTCGCGCAGGACCCCTGGGACGCTCAGCGCCGCCGCCACCAGGGCCTCCTGTACGTCCGCCGGGGCGTCGGCGTAGCTGGCCCCGACGTTGACATTGATGCGGCGCAATGGTGTCGGGCGGGACATGTTGTGGATCACCGCCTCCGAGACCTTGCTGTTGGGCAGGATCAGGATGTGCCCGGCCACAGTGCGCAGCCGGGTCTCCCGCCAGTTGGTGGCCAGGACCTCGCCCTCCACATCCCCTATGGCCACCCAGTCCCCGGGCATGACCGAGCGGACTATGTGCATGGAGATGCCGGACATCAGGTTGCCCAGCACCCCTTGCAGGGCGAAACCCACCACGGCGGTCAACAGCGCGGTGGAGGCGAGCGCGGTGGAGATGTCGAAGCCCAGCACCTCCTGGGCGACCGCCAGCAGGGCCGCCACCATCAGGAAGCCGAAGACGATGTTGCGCACCAGCATGGGGACGGCGAAGGGTCGCCCGCGCAGGGCAAAGACGAAGCGCAGGGCGAACTCGGCCGCCTCGATGAAGAGCACCAGCCACCAGAAGGCGAACCAGGCGCGGATCAGGTCCTTGTGGCCGTCGAGCCAGACCCCGAACCCGGCATGCCAGTGGGCGGCGGAGAGCAACGGCATGGTCAGCAGCAGCACTACAGCGGCCGGGATCATCAGGCCCAACAAAACCCACAGGGTCACCCGCTCCGCGGGCATCCCGTCGGCCATGGGCCGGCAGACCCGCGCCCGCACCGCATAGGCCAGGCCCGTCAAGGCCATGGCGACCAGCGCCGCGATACCCCAACCCATCAGATTGCTCATGCACCCCCCAAAGACGAACCGTCCGCAAATGAACGCAAATTAACGCAAATCATCATGTGGTTGAGATCGTCCGGCCGGACGGGGCATGCGCCCCGTCCGTAACGTCTCACAACCCGGCCAGACCGGGGTGCAGCCGCAGCCCCCAAACGTTCGGGACTGGGTTGGAAACCCAGTCCCGCGCGGTCGCGGCTGAAGCCGCTCCCACCGACCGAGCGTCGCCGCCAGCAAGGTCGATACCTCCCCAGCCCCGCAGGTTATTTCTCGGTCAACTCCCAGACCCCGTTCCAGTCCGCTGGCGGGTTCGCCAGCAGCCGCTTGCAGCGCTCGGCATAGGCGCGGGAGGCGGCATCTTCCGGCTGTGCCTCAAACAGGTCCAGGGCCTCGGCCAGCCGGCCCTGGGCAAACAGGGCCCGGGCCGCATCGAACTGCGCCCAGGCGGCCGGGCGCTCCCCCCCGGGCAGGCCCGCCAGTTCGTAGACCTGCACCGGGGCCTGGCGTCCGACCACCCGCAGCCGGGCCAGGTCCCGCCCGATCCAGTCCCCCCCGGCGGCGGCCCAGGTGGCTTGCGAGACCATGAGATAAGTCCCGAAGGCCTTGTTCGCCCCCTCCAGGCGTGAGGCGAGGTTGGCCGCGTCCCCCAGGATGGTGTAGTTAAAGCGCTCCCGGGAGCCCAGATTGCCCACCACCGCCTCCCCTGTGTGCAGCCCGATGCGGGTCCGCAATGGGACCCCGGCCCGGCGCTCGAACTCCGCGCCCCGCTCCGCCAGGCGCCGCTGGCAGCGCAGGGCGGCGCGACAGGCCCGGGCGGCGTGGTCGGGCTGGGCCAGGGGGGCGTTCCAGAAGGCGACTATGGCGTCCCCGATGTACTTGTCCAGGTAACCCCCTTCGTCCTTGATCACCGCCCCCATGTCGCTCAGGTAGTCGTTGAGGAGCGCCGTGAGCACCGCCGGGTCCAGGCGCTCGGAGAAGCCGGAGAACCCCTCGATGTCGGAGAAGAAGACAGTGATCTCGCGCTTCTCCCCACCCAGGCGCAGCCGCCCCGGGTCGGCCAGCAGTTGCTCGATCACCTCGGCCCCCAGGTAGTGGCGGAAGGCGTTCTTGATGAAGGCCTTCTGCCGCCCCTCCCGGGCATAGTTCAGGACCAGGGCGCCGATCAAGGCCAGGGCCACCGCCACCAGGCCGACCACCATGGGCCACCAAAACCCGAGGGCGTAGGCTGCAAACCCGAACCCCAGGGGGACGGGTAGGGCCAGGGCGAAGGCAATGAGGCTGCCCCGGGCCTTGCGCGCCCCCAGGCCCAGCCAGGCGGCGGCCCAGGCCATGAGGGCGGCGCCGCTCGCCACCCAGGCCGGCGGGGCGTCGCGCAACAGGTCCCCGGTCAGCAGGTTATCGAGCGCCGTGGCGTGGACCTCCACCCCGGGGTAGATGCGCCGCAGGGGCGTGGGGTGCAGGTCCAAGAGCCCGGGGGCGGAGAAGCCGAAGAAGACATAGGCATCGCGGAATACCTCCGGGTCCAGCCCGGCCGCCTCGCCGGCCTGGAGCCTGAGTTCCGCCTGAATCACCGCCGCCGCGCTGTAGGTCCTGTGGGCCCCGTCTGCCCCGGCGAAGTTGAGAATCAGACGGTTGCCGGCATCCACCGGGATGCTATGCCCGCCCAGGCGCAGCCGGCCGGGTTCGACGTGCAGGTCCCCGGCGGCGTCGGCCAGCCCGACCTGCCAGGCGGCCAGGCCCAGGGACGGGACTGGTTGGCCGGCGACGCTGCGCAGCAGGGTGGAGCGCCGGATGATGCCGTCCGGGTCGGGCTCGTCGCTCACGTTGCCCAGCCGGGTCGCGGCGGCGGCCACCTCGGGGATGGGTTCGGAGGTGCGGTCGCGGCCGTAGAAGGCGGCGGCGATGAAGGGGCCGTGCCGCTCGATGGCCGCGGCCAGGGCCTGGTCGTCGGCGACCCCGTAGACCGAAGGCTCGCTGAAGAGGACATCGAAGGCCACCACCCGGGCCCCGCCCCTGTGGAGAAAGTCCAGCAGGGCCCCGTAGACCTCCCGCGGCCAGGGCCAGGACCAGTGCATCTCCCGGGCGCCCCAGTCCAGGCTGGCCTGGTCCAGCAGTATTACCTTGACCTGGGGGCTGGGGGCGCGGGCGGGGGCGAAGGCGGCGACCCGCCAGGCCCAGGCGGACCATTCCAGCCGGTCCAAGGCCCCGCCGAGCCACAGGGCGCAGGCCAGGGCCGCGGCGGCGGCGCCGACGGCGAGGCTGGAGGGCAGTCGTGATCGAAACCCGGCCATGCTCAGCGCCTTAGGCCAGCCCCTGGGCGCGGATCCTGGGGGCCGGCCATGCCCTGGGGCCCTGGCCGCCTAGCGGACCCCGGCCATGGCGGCAGCGTAGCGCCGCTGGCGGGCCGCGGGTGCGGCGGCGGCCGTAGAACCGCTGACCAGGGGCTTGAGTTGATCGATGCGGTCCTGGGGCGAGGGGTGGGTCTGGCTGAAGCCCCCCGGGTGCTGCGCCAGGACCGCCTGCATCCGGGCCAGGCTGTCCACCAGGGCCTGGGGGTTGTAGCCGGTGGCCTTGAGGGTCCGCACCGCCGCCGCGTCGGCCTGGTACTCGAGTCCACGCGAATAGCCGTCGTTCATCAGGGTGGTGGTGATGTCCTTGATGCTGTCCTCGAAGGCCCGGGTCAGTTCCGAGACCTGGGACCCGCCGTATTGCTTGGCGCCCTCTACCGCCAACACCGTCAAGGCCGTGTTGAGGCGCCCGGTTTTGATCGCCTTGAGGCCGTCCTGGTTCTGGACATGGGCGATCTCGTGGGCCAGGACCGCGGCCAGTTCGTCTTCGTTTTGGGTCGAGCGCAACATGCCCCGGGTGACCATGATCAGGCCCCCGGGGGCGGCGAAGGCATTGACCTGGTCACTTTCCAACACCTGGAAACGGTAGCCGCCCCGTGTCAGGGGCCGGCCCGAGTGAGACGCGAGGTTCTGGCCGACATCGTTGACGTAGCGATTGAGGGCCGCCTTGTCATAGGGCCTGTGCTTGGCCATGACCGTGGCTGCAACGGAGCGCCCTATGTAGTACTCCTGCTCCGGGGTGATGTCGTGGAAGGTCTTGGCCGTGGCCCCGGCGACCTTGGTGAAGGAGTCGACCTGGGACGAGGACACCAACCCGGTCTGGCTGGCAAGTTTGCCCACGGCGCCGAGACCCGCGTCCATGTCGGGGACGGTAACGCAGCCGCCGACCAATAGGGCAAAGCTCGCGCCAGCGAGGACCGAGACCAGTCTGGTACTTTTCACTTGGTTCCTCCGGGCGGGGTCAGGCCGCCGGCCTGGGCGAAGCGTTGCAACTCGGACCTGGGCACCTGCGCCCTCTCCATGCGGTCCACCCAGGCGAAGTCCAGGTTCGGGTTGGCACGCCGGAACTCGGCCTCCGTACTGGCCCCGAACCCTTTGCCGGCCAGGGCCATCTCGCTGGCGGAGGCGCCGGTGTTCACCTGGGCGCCCGTGTTCACTTTTGCCCCGCTGCTGGACTTGAGGGCCCCGGCACTGGCGATCACCGCCGACCTGGGAACCCAACCGGTGGTCCCAGACGGGGTGCGCACCTGCTGCCAGTCACCCTGGGCGTTCAGGCCCTCGACCGTCTGCCCCTGGGTCAAGGTGCCTACCACCGGGCTAAGAAAGGACGGGTTACCCCGCATCTGGGCGTTTTTCTGCTCGACCCGCAGGGGTGCCGCCAGTGCCGCACCGGCAAGGCAGAGCAGGACGAGGGCGGCCAAGGCATGTCTGGTCATGGGCTTAGGCGGGCAATCCAGGGTGAGCGTGGGGTTGGCGGAGCATAACCGACGCCACCCGAGGGGGGCAATCCGGTTCGCCGGCCTGGGCGGCCCCAGGGTCGCTGCCAACGACCGGGTCACGACTAGCTGACGCGGTCGCACCGACCCGGGCGATCAGTGCCCGTCGTCCTGATCTGAGGACTGAGGCGCGTGGGGGGTCTTCTTATCGGCCGTGATGCGGTCCATGACGGCGAACAGGACCCCCGAGACGACAAAGGTCATATGGATACCCACCTTCCAGGCGAGTTGTTCATTGCTCATGCTCTCCACGTGCATGAAGGCCTTGAGCAATTCAATACCGGAAATGGCGACGATGGAGCCGATGAGCTTCATTTTCAGTTCGGCAAAGCCGACATGGCCCATCCAGGTCGGGCGGTCCTCATGATCCCCGGTGTCGATCCGCGACACGAAGTTCTCGTAACCGGCAAACACGATGATGATCAACAGGTTGGCGACCATGACCACGTCGATCAGGGAGAGCAGACCGATGATCACGTCACTCTCATCCGCGGTGAATACCAGGGGCACGAAATGGATGAACTCCTTGACGAACTTGACCAACAGGAGCGCGAGTGCCGCCACCAGGCCGAGGTAGAACGGGGCCAGCAGCCAGCGGCTTCCGAAGATCAGGACCTCAATGAGGTGTTCGAACTGCTTCATCAGGGATACTCCAGGGTAATGGAAAAGAGAAGGTCCGGCGGCGTGCGGGGACCTGACTTTCGGTGCAAGGCCAGCGGCGACTCAGCGGACAGCTTTGATCGAAGGGTTCAGGCGCGAGGCTCAGGGTCACCGTGACATCATTGCGACAACCGACTTGCGGATTCCGGAAGCGCCTCAGGCAAGCGCCTCAGGCAAGCGCCTCGTGTGCGGAGACTGGATGCCCCGCCGTCATCGACGGTGCCAGGGCGTTGAAAAAAGGTGGGTCCCGGGGCCGCGCCCCGCGAATCGGGGGGATCGAATGACAGGGTGGCATTCGAACAGGCCGAGTACAGCAGGGGCCTCAGGCGCGACGGGGCGGCAGCATAGCCGCGAGGGCCGGCAACCGCAAGTTAACCGGGAGCCGCCCCCTCGCCCGGATTGTCTCAGCAGCGGGCGCCTGCTCCAACGATACCGAGTCGTGAACCGACGGACAGGCGACAGCCGCCAACCCATGGGGCGAGCTAATAGGCCAGCGCCACCTCGGCGCGCGGGAAGTAGGACCCGTCCTGCCGATTCGCGGCATAGAAGTCCCCGGGGGCCAGGTACTCGGCTACCAGGTGACCGGAGACGTGCTTGTTGAACTTGGTCTTGAGCCAGGCACCGAACAGGTGGCCGCGGAAGGTCCCGTCCCGGCTGATGTTGGCCCACTGGGCCGGGGTGCGGGCGCTCTCCTGGTTGGCCCAGAGGGCGTTGTAGTCGAGCAGGGCCTCGGTAGTGGGGTGGAGCTTGGCCGCCCAGCCCAGGTTCAGGCGCGTGAGGTTGGTCGCCTGGCCGACGCGGCTGTCCAGGGGCCACTGGTAGATATACAGCTCGCTCCACTGGGGCCAGCGGCCCCACAGGGGGTCGAAGGCCTCGTTGGTGGCGGTGTCCGGGTCATCGCCGGAGAGGTATTCCAGGTCCAGGTGCAGCCGATTGGCCAGCTTGTCGTTGAAGGCATAGACCAACCGCCCATTGAACCCCAGGGCCGAGATGTCCTGGCGCTGGGCCCCCGGGTAGGGGCTGTTGTCCCCCCACTGGCCGGCCGCCTCGGCGCGCAGGGTCCAGTTGGGGGTGAGTTTGGCGTCGAGGCGGGCCCCCAGGGTATAGACCTCGCCGTCGTCCGCCGGGGAGGGGAAGGGTGCGCCGTTGTTGACCCGAATGTTCCTCGGGGTATCGTTGGGGTCGTTCCCCTTGTAGATGAAATAGCCGTCCAGGTCCGCGTCCTTGATCAGGGACTTGTTGCGGGCGTAGAGGATGGCCCCGGTCTCGGACTGCTCGGTCTGGTCTTCGATGTCGCCGTTGAGCGGCTTCGGAAAGCGGTCGGTGGTGGCGTATTGGTCGATGTAGATCAGGTCGATGGTGGTCTTGGTGGACTCTGCCGCGTAGGTCGCCCGGGCCGCGTCCAGATAGGAGGTCCGGGACCCGTCGATGGGGGTCCCGTTCATGACCAGCCAGCCGTCGCCCAGGCGGATGTCCTGGCGCCCGGCCTTGATGGACAGGGGCGAGTCGCCCACCAGCAACCCGAGCATGATGGCGATGCGCATGACCAGCACGCTGGGTTCACTGCCGGCCTTGC
>DYRB01000098.1 GCA_020718945.1 Lamprocystis purpurea
CACCCGCCACTTCAGTGACTTGGCCATCCCCAACAGCTAATGCAGACAGAGCCTCTGGTTTTCAGGGGGTCTCTCGCCGCTGGACGGGGCAAGGCAGCCCTTCCGCCGACGCAAGCCCTTCAGTCGCGGCGCGTCTAGCCCGCAGTGACCCGGTCGCGCAGGTACACCGGCAGGCCCCGCTCCGGGGCCACCACATCACCCCGCCGCCAGGCCCCCGCCGCCAGCCGGGCCAAGTCGCCGGCCTCGCACACCCGCCCAGGGTCCACCCCGGCCAGGGCGCCCCCCAAGGCAAGCCGCAAGTCCTCGCGGTAGGCACCGAAACCGCTGCCAACCCCGTACCAGAGGCCCTGCCCCGTCGCCCGTACCGCGCCGGGAGGCGCCACCGCCTCCACCCCGTCCAGTTCCGCCAGCCCCTCGGCGCCGATCCGGTAGCAGCCCCAATAGACCTCGCCCATGCGGGCATCGAGGGCCGCCAGGATGGGGCCCTGACCGGTGGCCCGGTGATGTCCTTGGGCCAGGGCGGCCAGGGTCGAGACACCGATGACCCCGAGCCCGGCCCCGAAGGCGGCGCCCTGGGCCACCGCGGCGGCGATGCGTACCCCGGTGAAGGACCCCGGACCCTGCCCGAAGGCCAGGGCATCCAGGTCCCCCAGGGCCAGCCCGGCCTCGGCCAGAAGGCGCGCCATCATGCCCAGGATCAGGTCGCCATGACGGCGCGGGGCGAAGTCCAAGACCTGGGTCAGTGCGTCCCCGCACAGCAGGGCGGCCGAACAGGTCTCGCCGGAGGTGTCTATGGCTAACAGACGCATGGGGGTGACAGGGTCGGATGCAGGGGGAGCGTTCAGAGCCCGGGATCGGCGCAACCGGGGCGGATGGGACCGGGGCGGATGGGACCGGGGCTCAATTCTGGCCTGAGGCCCGCTGCAACTCAAAAGGGTGAAACCCCGGCACCTCGGGGGCCAGGGCACGCCCGACATAGACCAAGAACCCCTGGGCAGGCTCCAGGACCCAGCCATGAAAGCTGTCCTCCAAGACCCCTGGCCTAAATCGAGGCGGCGCATCCTTGGCCACTTCCACCAGGTAGACCCCCTGGTCCCAGACCCGCCGCTCCGGCTCATCCAGGCGGCTCTCCAAGGCCCAGGCGTCCAACTTCTCGAAGATCATCTGGTCGTCGGCACTGGTGGGCTTGATCTGGCTGGCCAGGCCCAAGAGGAGCAGCCGCTTGTACGCGACGGCCGGGTCCAAGTCCTCCTCGCCCTCCCTTTCCGGGTCTGCCGCGTCGAGTTCGGTGGGCGCCAGGATGCGCGCCGGGCCCCGCAGGGACAGGAAGACATACAGGTCGTGCAGGTCCTGCCAGGTACCGGCGGGCCAGGGCACCTCCCAGTCGATGCCGTAACGGATCTGCCGCTCGATGAAATGGAACAGGTTGCGCGTCGCCCAGGACCTGGCGGCGTCGTAGTCCGGGTCGTCAGCGTACTCGAACTTGGCCAGGTCGCGCAGGACCTGGCGATAGTTGGACTGCATGAGGCCCAGCAGTCGCTGCTCCAGGGTGACCCCGGAGCCTGCACTCTTGGCAAAGTCGCTGGAGGCCACCACCGGCTTGGGCAGGCTCGCCATGGCCTTGAGGACGGGCCGCTTGAACAGACGCAGCAACTCGACCCTCTGGATGGGGTGCACATCCGCCTTGGCGAGGGTATCGAGCTTGAGCATCATGGCCGGCAGGGCCAGACCCAACCCCTGACGGCGCAGGGCTTTGAGCCAGGGGCCCACCAGCGCGACATCGAGCTCCGCCCGAACCTGGGCCGAGGCCAGATTGCGATCCATTCCCGTCAGTGTCGTGCTGTACTGCATATCAGCCCGCCCCATTGCCTCGCTTGATCGCCATCCTGATTCCTGAAATGCCGAAATGTTGGAGTAGGTTGGGGTCCGGAAGGGCCCCCAGGGCCTGCCACTGTGAACTGCGTCACAATAGACGCTGACAGGCTATGTCAGGTATCGGTTCATCGGCTCAACTTTCGCCCTTATCGGGGTACCGCCGGCCACCCGGCACCCCTGGAAACGCCGCTCAGGGGCCCCCTAGGCCTGTTCCGATGTGGACGGGCCGGCGATATCGGCGGGATCGGCATCCTGGGTCAGTTCGGCGAACCCGGGGGCCGGCACCAGCATCCAGGCGCCCCGCCCCGCGACTACCCGATGGTCCGAGCGACAGGGGGCATCCCTGGTCGGGTCCACCACCCAGGCACCTGCCTCCGGTTCGCCGGTACCCAGGGCCTCCAGGCGCGTATCCGCTACCCAGCCGCGCAGCCGCGCCATGAAGCCGTCGCGACCCGCCTCGGCCACCCGCAGCCCGGCGGCGATACCGAGCAACAACAGCCTCTTGTAGCCCGCCAGGGGGTCGAAGTCACCCGGTAGACCAGCCCCCGCCTCACCCCCGCTGCCGTGGTGACACCACTGGAGGAAGTAGCGGTAACGACCGTGTAACTCAAGCCAGGTCCCTGACGGCACCGGCAGGTGGGTCCGCAGGGCCACAACCACCTGACGCTCCAGCAGGCCGAACTGGTGTTCGAGCACCCACAACCGGGTCTCGACGGGGTCTGGCCCGGTCCCGGCGGGGACCGCGTCCAGCTCTTCCAGGGTCTGCTTGAGGTTACGGTAAACCGCACAGGCGAGGCGCTGTTCCATGGTCAGATCCCAGCCGCGGCGCTCCAGCACCCGCCCCGCCCCGGGGCCCAGGGTGGGCATGGCCGCGAAGACCCGCCGCAGGGGGTCTTCCACCAGGTGCAGCAACAGGGCCCGGTGGCGGCTAGGCATGGGCACGCGGCTCATGGCGTCGAACTTGAGGATCAGCCCGACCACCGCCTGGCAGCTAGCCATGGCGGTGAGGCGGTCGGACCAGCCGAGCAGGGTCGCCGCGGAGAACTCGTCCGGGATGGCCTGCGCCGGGTCGACCTCGGGCAAGACGTAACAATTGGGTCGCCGCACCTCAAACATGGTCACCTCGCCCGGCAGGGCCCTGGTCCAGCCCGGAGCCTGGCATGGCCGGCACCGCTTTAGAGTCGTTTGTTGAAGTCATCGCGTCCCCCGCCGCTTAGTCGATGGTGCCTCAGTGTACAGGGCCCGGCCGCGGACCTTCCAGCCGCAACCGCCGGTTATGCCGACGGGTCCCCATCTGGCGGGCCCACCCCGGCCGACCCAGACCCGAAGAAGCGCCGCACGTCCTCCAGGTCCCGGGTGCGGGCCATGGGCGGCAGACTGGCCAGGAAGGCGTGGCCATAGGGCCGCGACAGCAGCCGCGGGTCGCAGACCACCAGCACACCGCGGTCGGCGGCGTCGCGGATCAGCCGCCCGGCCCCCTGCTTGAGGGCCAGCACCGCCTGGGGGAGCTGGAAGTCCTGGAATGGGTTGCCGCCGCTGCGGCGCAGGGCATCGATGCGCGCCTGGAGCACCGGGTCGCCGGGGGAGGCGAAGGGCAATTTGTCGATGATGACGCAGGACAGGGCCTCGCCGCGCACGTCCACCCCCTCCCAGAAGCTCGCCGTGCCGAGCAAGACCGCATTGCCCAGGCGGCGGAAGCGCTCCAGCAGGTCCCGCCGCGGGGCACTGCCCTGCACCAGTATGGGATAGGGCAGGCGCGGGCCCAGCCATTCCGCCGCCTCGCGCAGCGACCTGTGGCTGGTGTAGAGCAGGAAGGCCCGCCCGCGGCTCAAGCCCAGGATCTCCAGGGCCAGCTCCGCCACCCGCATCCCATAGGCCCCGTCCGCCGGGTCCGGCAGGCCCCGGGGGACGAACCACAGGGCCTGATGGGGGTAGTCGAAGGGGCTCTCCCAGCGGGCACAACGGGCCCCGTCCAGGCCGAGTTGGGCGACGAAATGGTCGAACCCCTCCCCCACCGCCAGGGTCGCGGAGGTGAACACCCAGGCGGCCCTGTGGCGCTGCCGATGGGCCTGGAAGACCCCGGCCACATCGATGGGGGTGCGGTGCAGGCGAAAGCCGCGGCCCTGGGTCTCGAACCAGCGGATCGCCTGGTCCGCCGCCGGCCCGGTCAGCTCCGCCAGGCGCGCCGCCGCGTCTGTACAGCGGGTCAGGCAGGCGTCCAGGCCCTTGCCCCGGCCCTTGATGGCAGTGAGCCCGGATTCCAAAGAGCGCAGCCGTGCGCCTAGGTCCGCCAGGGCCGCGGCGGCGACCGGGCCCTCCGCGATGTCCCGCCAGGGGCCGCGGCGGTCCCACTCGCCCAGGGCCAGGCGCAGGTCCTGCACCGCCCGGCGCAGGGCGTCCGCCCGCACCGGCAGTTCGGGGACGTCCCCGGCCTCGCGCCGGTACTCGACCTCCAGGTCGCGCACCAGGTCGAGCAGGGCACGGGAGCCCAGGGCCGTGCCGAAGAAGGCGCTGGCCACCTCGGGCAACTGGTGGGCCTCGTCGATGACGAAGCAGTCCGCCCCGGGCAGGACCTCGCCGAAGCCCTGGTCCTTGAGAGCCAGGTCGGCGCACAGCAGGTGATGGTTGACTACCACCAAGTCCGCCTCCTGGGCCCGGCGGCGGGCCTCCAGCAGGTGGCAGCGCTCCCAATCCGGGCAGCCCTGCCCCAGGCAGTTGTCCGAGGTGGAGGTGACCGCCGGCCAGACCGGGGAGTCCTCGGGGATGGGCAACTCGCTGATGTCGCCGCTGGCGGTGGCCGCCCCCCAGTCCCGCACCTGGTTGAGCAGGGCACGCAGGGCCGGGTCGCGCCGGCTGTCATCCTCCAGGGCATTGGCCAGGCGATGCAGGCACAGGTAATTGGCGCGGCCCTTGAGCAGGCTGATGCGCGCCGCCACCCCCAGGACCTCGCGCATCAGCGGCAGGTCGCGGTGAAAGAGCTGGTCCTGGAGGTTGCGGGTCCCGGTGGAAATGAGGACCTTGCGCCCGGACAGCAGGGCCGGGGCCAGATAGGCGAAGGTCTTGCCGACCCCGGTTCCGGCCTCGCAGACCAGGGTGTCCCCCGCCGCCAGGGTCGCGGCCACGGCCACCGCCATGGCCTGCTGCTGGGGCCGGTAACCGAAGCCCGGCAGGGCCATGGCCAGGAGCCCGTCCGGGGCAAAGATGTCGGCCAGGGCCTCGGCCGTTGCCCGTTCATACCCGGGGCCCGATCCGTGGTCAGACCCAGGCTCCGACGCCGGCTCCGATCCGGGGGCCACGTCCGTCCCAATCACCGCCCTGGTCACCGCGGGCTCAGACCCCGCGGGCCTTGCGCTCGGCCTCCGCGGCCCCGGCGGCGTCCCCGGCCTGGCGCCGGGCGGTGGCGATGATGGACCAGTTGTCCTGCCTCAGACTGGCCTGATCGCCGGCCAGGGAGTTGGACTTGGCGGCCAGATTGGCAGCCTGGGTCTGCTGACCCTGCTCCAGGCGCACCCGGGCCAGGCGGTTCCACAGCAGGGCGTCCCGGGGCTGGTGGCCCAGGGCGTTCTCCAGGGTCGCCGCGGCCCCGGCGAAGTCGCCTGCCTGGCGCTGCCGCTCGGCCTTGCCCCGCAGGGCATCCGCTGGACTGGCAGGGGCCACCGCGGCTGCGGTCTGCGGCGCCGCGGCAGCGGCGGCTTCCGGCCCTGGGGCTGGGGCCGACGGCTTGGCCGCCGGGGCCTTGGGGGGCGCGGCGGCTGCCGCCGCCCCCACCGGCACCCCTGCGGCCGTGGGCGCTGCTGCACCGGGCGCCTCCGGGGCCACGGGCCCGGCCCCCCGGGCAGCGCCTGCCACGTAGGGGTCCAGTTGGGTCTCGTCGGGGATGCGGGCCGCCTCGCTGGGGGGCTTGTAGGCGTAGACCTGCACCGGGCGTGGGGCGGGCTTCTTCGGGGCCTCCACCGGCGGCGGGGCCACCACCGGGGCCGGGGCTGGCCGGCTAGCACTCACCACCGGGGCGGGCGGGCCGTCCCGCTGGGGTGTGGCGCAGGCGGCCAGGGTGGCGGCCGCGATCAGGGTCAGGAGTCGCTTGGTCATGGCTCAGGTCACAGGTCGTCGAGGAAGGGATTGGATGCCCGCTTGGTGGGCCTGACCGGCGGGCCCTTGGGCTCGGCCTTATCCGGGGCCGGGGGGCCGTCCACCGCTGGGCCGTCTGCATCGCCGTCGGTCGTGCCCTTGCCGCCCTGGCCACCACCGCCAGCCCCACCGCCAGCCCCACCGCCGCCGCAGCGCACACCGCCGGACCGGATATAGGGCACCTGGCCGCCGCCGCAGGCGCCCAGGGTGACCCCCTCCGGCGGGACATCGGACAGGGGCTGGTTGTCCAGGGCGGCCATGATATCACCCCACACCGGCAGGGCCCCGGCGGCCCCGGAGAAGGTCGTCGGCTTGTTGTCGTCGCGCCCCACCCAGACCACCGCCACCTTGTCCCCGGAGAACCCGGCAAACCAACTGTCGCGCAATTCGTCCGTGGTCCCGGTCTTGCCGGCCACGGTCAGACCCTCGGGCAGCACCTTCTTCAGGGCCGTGGCGGTGCCCTGGTTGATCACCTGCTGCATGGCCCAGGTGGTGAGGAAGACCGCGTCGCTGCGGGCCACCTGCTCCACCGCCAGGGGGTAGCGGTTCAGCGGGCGGCCCTGGGCGTCGGTCACCTCGCGGATGGCCCGCAAGGGGGCGCGGAAGCCCCCGGCGGCCAGGGTCTGATAGACCTGGGCGACCTCCAGGGGCGACAGCGCCGTCACCCCCAGCAGTATGGCCGGCACCACCTGGACCTTGTGGGACACCCCCAGATCGGTGAGCAGCCCGGCAATCCGCTTGACCCCCAGGGACAGCCCCAGGCTCACCGTCGCCTGGTTGTAGGAACGGGCCAGGGCCTTGTAGAGGGGGACGCTGCCATGGGACCTGTGATCGTAGTTCCGGGGCGACCAGATCGAATCGCCCACCCTGAGGCTGACGGGGCCGTCGGACAGGGACGAGGTCAGGCTGTAGCGCTCGGGCTCGGACAGGGCCGCCAGAAAGACCACCGGCTTGATCAGGGAGCCGATGGAGCGCTCCGCATCCAGGGCGCGGTTGAAACCGGCGAAGTCCGCATCGCGTCCCCCCACCACCGCCAGCACCTCGCCCCCGGCCACGGAGGTGATCACCGCGGCGGACTCCAGGGTCCCGGGCTTCATGCCCTTGGACTTCTCGAGCTTCGGCAGGCGCTCGCGGATGCCGCGCTCGGCCTGGGCCTGGACCGCCGGGTCCAGGGTCGAGAATATCCCCAGGCCCTCGGTGCTCAGGTCCTCCTCTGTGTAGTCGCGCTGCAACTGGCGGCGCACCAGTTGCAGGAAGGCCGGGTACTCGCCGATGGGCCGCCCGCCCCCGTCGCGCAGCCCCAGGGGGGCCGCCTTGGCGGTGTTGGCCTGGTCCTCGGTGATGACCTGGCCCTCCAGCATCAGGTCCAGCACCAGGTTGCGCCGCTCCAGGGACCGCTCAGGGTGGCGCCTGGGGTCGTAGTAGGAGGGGCCTTTGATCAGGGCCACCAGCAGGGCCGTCTGGGGTATGCCGATGTCGCCCAGGGACCGGTCGAAATAGAACTGGCTCGCCAGCCCGAAGCCGTGGATGGCCCGGCTGCCATCCTGGCCCAGGTAGATCTCGTTGGCATAGGCCTCGAGGATGTCGTCCTTCGGGTAGCGCATGTCCAGGAGCACGGCCATGTAGGCCTCCGTGGCCTTGCGCACCAGGGTCCGCTCCTGGCTGAGGTAGAAGTTCTTCACCAACTGCTGGGTCAGGGTACTGCCGCCCTGCACCATGCCACCGGCGCGCAGGTTCTCAAACAGCGCCCGACCGATGGCCTTGGGGTCCACGCCGCCGTGCTCAAAGAAATTGCGGTCCTCCACCGCCACCAGGGACTTGACCAGCAGGTCCGGCAGGTCCTGGCGCCGCAACAGGACCCGGTCCTCGGCCTGGGTGGGGTAGATGCTGGCGATCAGGGGCGGCTCCAGGCGCACCAGGACCGGGGCCGGCCCGCCGGCGGCGTCGGCCAGCCCGGCGACCTTGCCGTCGGCCAGGGTCAGATCCAGGGTGCGCTCCGGTTCCTCCCCGTCCCAGAAGCGGAAGGGGCGGGTGTGGATGCGCCAGCCATCCTTGTCAGCGGCGAAGGTACCGGGCTTGGCAGGGGGCGAGACCGGGCGGTAGTCCAGGCGGCCCAGCTCCGCCTTCAGTGCCTCCTCGGTCAGGCCGCGGCCCGCATAGAGTTCCAGGGGCCTGGCATAGACCCGGGCCGGCAGGGACCAGCGCTTGCCCTCGAACTTGACCCGTACCACCCGGTCCAGGTGGACCCCGTACAGAACCCCGCCAAGACCCACCGTCACGCCGAGCAGCAGACCCCAGCGGATCAGCCACCAGAATATGCCGCCACCCTGGCGCCCCGGCCTGTGGCCGTCGCGACGGCGCATGCTAAGCACCCCGGGCCAGGCCCGCGGCCGGCCCCTGTCTGGCTGTGGTATCGCCCGGTCGCATCATGACTGCCCGTTTGCGTGGATCGAGACCGGCCACCGCAGCGCGGTTTGGCCTAGGGTCATAAAACAAACTAGGGTCCCATAAGTCAGGCCCCGGGGCAACCTGGGATGGACGCGGATCCAGGGCGAAGCTGCCCTGGCCAAGGGTCCGCTGCGCGGACCGGATGCGGCGGGTAGCTGATGGCCTGGTGAACCCGGCGCCGTCCTCGCCGGACGGCGCCGAACTGCGGACCCCTCAGGACGCCCCGGTCTGCTTGGCCTTGCGGCGCTCGTCGCGCTTCTTGCGGATCATGTTCACGTCCTCGGACATGTCCGTGTAGGCGGCGAGCAGGGCCTTGGAGAAGTCCGTGGTCTCCCCGCCGTGCTTGGCCTGGGCGGCGGCGGCCGCCTCCGGGGTGGCATAGGCGACCTTGCTGCGACGGGTCATGACGCCCTTGATGTCGCTGCCGACCAGGAAGGTCGCCTTCTCGGCGTCGGTGAG
>DYRB01000099.1 GCA_020718945.1 Lamprocystis purpurea
GCGCTGTGGCCGTAGCGGTCGTTGTAGGCCTTGAAGGCGTCGACGTCCATCATCAACAGGGCCAGAGATTGGCCGGTCGCCGCGGCGCTGGCCCAGGCCTCCACCAGGTAGCGGTCCAGGCCGCGGCGGTTGGGCATGCCGGTCAGGGCGTCGCTGCTGGACAGCCGCTCCAGTGCGTCGCCCTGCTGCTTGAGGGCCAGGTGATTGCGCATCCGGGCCTGGACCACCAGGGGGTCGAAGGGCTTGTGGATATAGTCGATAGCGCCCAGGGCCAGGCCGCGGCGCTCGTCGGTTGCATCCACCCGGGCGGTGACGAAGAGCACCGGGATGTCGCGCAGTCCCGGGTCGGCCTTGAGCCGACGGCAGACCTCGTAGCCGTCCATGCAGGGCAGCCCGATGTCGAGCAGGATCAGGTCCGGAGCGGGCTGGACGCGGGCGGCGGCCAGGGCTTGTGGGCCGTCGGTGGCCAGGTCCAGGTGGTAGTCGTCGCGCAGGACCTCGCCCAGCAGGCGCAGGTTGGTGGGTTCGTCGTCCACCAGCAGGACCCGCGGTCGGGTTTCGCTGTCGGCGCTTGGTGGCGCGGCGGTCGGTTCGGGTTCGGCTTGTTCAAGAAAGGCGGTGATGGCCGCCAGGGTCTGGCCCAGGCACTCGCCCAGTTCCGCACCCAGGGCCCGGGCCTGGTCCGGGGCTACGGGGGCGGCCCCGGGCCCCGGGCGCAGGGCCGAGTCCACCCGCGCCGCCAGTTCGGCCAGGGCCCGGGCCCCGATCATGGGGGCCGTGCCCTTGAGGGTATGGGCCAGGCGTTGGACCCAGTTCGGCTCGGCGCCGCCCCCGGCGAGGACCCCCAGGCTGGCCTGGTGGGCCTCGGCGAAGGTCTGCAACAGGCCGAGGTAGAGCCCCCGGTCGTCGGCGCAGTAGTTCATGCCCTGGTCGGTGTCGAGCCAGTCCGTGGGCGCCGACGAGACTGGCGCGGCCCGTGCCGGCGCCACGGCGCCCACCGGTAGCTTCGGCAGCCAGTGGCGCACCAGGGACGCCAGGTGCCGGGGGTCCAAGGGCTTGGCCAGATAGTCATCCATGCCCGCGCCCAGGCACCGCTCCCGGTCACCGACCAGGGCGCGGGCGGTCACCGCCACCACGGGCAGGTGGGCCAGGGCGGGGTCGGCGCGCAGCCGCCGGGTCGCCTCGTAGCCGTCCATCCCGGGCATCTGGATGTCCATCAGCACCAGGCCGAAGCCCCGCGGACGCTCGCCCAGGAGGGCCAGGGCGGCGGGCCCGTCGGCGGCGGTCTCCGCCGCGACGCCGATGCGCCTGAGCATCTCGACCAGGATGCGGCGGTTGACCGGGTCGTCGTCCACCACCAGGGCCAGGGCCGGGGCCTGGGGGTCCGGGGTCCGCGCCGGCCCCTGGTCCAGGTCCGGCGCCGCGGCGGGTGCCTGGCTCGCTGCCTGAGTGGCTTCGGGCAGGGCGCTGGCCCGATGCAGGGGCAGGCTGAGGCAGAACTCGGAGCCCTCGCCCAGGCGGCTGGTGACGCTGATCCGCCCGCCCATCAGCTCCGTCAGGCGGCGGGCTATGGCCAGGCCCAGCCCGGCCCCGCCGTAGCGCCGGGTGCTGGAGGCGTCGGCCTGATGGAAGGGGGTGAAGAGCCCGGCCATCTCGGCCTCGCTCATGCCGCGCCCGGTGTCGCGGACCCGGAACTCGATCCCTGGGCCCGCCGGATGCCCGTCCGGATCGGTCAGGTTCGTGACCTCGGCGAGGGTGCAGGTCACCCCCCCGGTCTCGGTGAACTTCACCGCATTGCCGACCAGGTTGACCAGGACTTGGGTCAGGCGCCCGGCGTCCCCGACCCAGGTCGCGGCCAGTCCCGCGGGCAGACGGCAGTCGAGGTCCAGGCCCTTGTCCCGGGCCAGGGTCAGGGTCGCCGCGCGGACCTGGGCCAGGACCTCCCCCAGGTCGAAGGGGGTCGATTCGCAGTCCAGGGTGCCGCGCTCGACGCGCGCCAGGTCGAGGATCTCATCGACGATGCCGAGCAGGGTGTGCCCGGAACGCAGTATGTCCCCCAGATAGCCCCGCAGCCGCTTGGGGTCGTCGCTGTCCAGGCCGAGCCGGGCCAGGCTGAGCACGGCATGCAGCGGGGTGCGCATCTCGTGGCTCATGTTGGCCAGGAAGGTGCTCTTGGCCCGGTCGGCCACCTCCGCCGCCTCCTTGGCCAGCACCAGGCTGCGGTTCAGGCGGGTGAGCTCCCGGTGCCGATAGAGCAGGAAGGCGGCGATCAGGGCGGCCACCGCCAGGGCCTGCCAGAGGCGGGTCAGGTCCACCTGCTGCTCCAGGCGGAAGGTGGTCTGGCGCCCGGCGATCCGGTCGCGCTCGGCCTGGGTGACCCCGGCCACCGCCTTGTCCATGATGGCCAGCAGGGTCGGCTGGTCGTTGCGCACCGCCACCGAGACCGGATAGGGCTGGTCGAGCTTGCCGATGATGCGGAAGCGCCCGGGCCAGTCGCGCACCAGCTCGGCGGCGTGGTCCAGGACCACCACTGCGGCATAGACCCGCCCGGACATCACCGCGTCGCGGGTCTGATCGATATTGTCGAAGTCCACCAGGGCGAGGTCCGGGTGGCGCCCCTGGAGCCAGGACTTGACGGCGGAGTGCCCCGGGACCCCGATGGGCTTGCCGGCCAGGAGCCCCAGGTCGGGGACGAAGGGGGCCTGGTCCTGGGCCAGCAGGACATGGGTCAGGGTGACGAAGGGGGCGGTGAAGCTCAAGTAGCGCTCCCGCTCGGCGTTGCGCACAGCCCCTGAGATCAGGTCGCAGCGGCGCTCCTGGGCGAAGCGCAGGGCCTCCGGCCAGTCGCGGGAGGGCAGGGGGGCGAAGCGGATGCCGAGCTTGCGCCCGAACAGGTCCAGGTAGTCGCGGAACAGGCCGCGGTGGGTGCCCTCGTCGAGGTAGTCGAAGGGGCGCCAGACGGGGCTGAAGCAGTAGGTCAGGCGCCCGCCGCGCTCCGCCAGCCAGGCGCGCTCCTCCGGGGTCAGAGATCCGGGGTCCAAGTGGGCCGGGGCCGGCTGGGGGGCCGGTTGGGGGGCCGGTTGGGGGGTCGGTTGGGGGGCCGGCTGGGGGGTCGGTTGGGATGCCGGGTGGGGGGCCGGTGCAAATACCAGGTCCTCCACCGGCAAGCCCTGCTCGGCCGCGGTCAGGGCTTGGATCTGGTCCCGGACCTGGGCCCAGGCCAGTAGCGTTGGGACTAACAGCAGCAGGGCGAGCTGGGTTGCGGCAAGGGTCCGCTGGCGGCGTCCTTGGCCTGGGGGGCTGGGTATGTTGGGGGTAGGGGCGGACATGTTTCTATTGTCCCAGAAAGGGCATTTCGGCCGCAAATGAACGAAAAAAACGACGATGGTTCATACGCTTAGCTCTCGTCTTTCGGTCACCCGCAGGGTGCCCGGAGCGCTGGGCCCAAGTCATTGTCTGTTTGCGTCCATTTGCGTTCATTTGCGGCTCGACTGCCCTTCTTAGGATCATGCCCGGATTCCGGGGTCCACTTTAGACCCCACCGTAGTCCGCCTTCTGGCGCAGCCAGCGGCGGATCAGGGGCTCGACCGCATCCCGGTGGTCGCGGAGCATCAGGTCGGCGGTCTGCTGGGCGGCGGGGAGCAGGGACTGGTCCCGGGCGGGGTCGGCGACCCGGAAGTCCAGGTCGCCGGTCTGGCGGGTCCCCAGGACCTCCCCGGGGCCGCGCATCTCCAGGTCCTTCTGGGCTATGACAAAGCCGCTGGACTCGCGCCTCAGGGTATCCAGCCGCTCCCAGGCCTGGCCGGAGAGTGGGGTGCGGTAGAGCAGCACGCAGTAGCTCGCCTGGGAGCCGCGCCCGACCCGGCCGCGCAACTGGTGGAGCTGGGCCAGGCCCAGGCGCTCCGGGTTCTCGATAATCATCAGGCTGGCGTTGGCCACGTCCACGCCCACCTCGATCACCGTGGTGGCCACCAGCAGGTCCAGTTCGGCGTCGGCGAAGGCGCGCATCAGGGCGTCGCGGTCCGTCCCCTTGATGCGCCCATGGACCAGGCCGACCCGCAGCCCCGGCAGGCTCTCGCCCAGGGTGCGGGCGGTCTCCTCGGCGGCCTGGCACTCCAGGGCCTCGGACTCCTCGATCAGGGTGCAGACCCAGTAGGCCTGACGCCCCTCGGCGCAGGCCTGGCGGACCCGGCCTATGACCTCCTCCCGGCGGCTGTCGGGGATGGCCACGGTGGCGATGGGGGTGCGCCCCGGGGGCAGTTCGTCGATCACCGACAGGTCCAGGTCGGCATAGACGGTCATGGCCAGCGACCTGGGTATGGGGGTGGCGGTCATGATGAGCTGGTGCGGGGCCAGGCCCTCCCGGGCCCCCTTCTCCCGCAGGCGCATGCGCTGGTGGACGCCGAAGCGGTGCTGCTCGTCGATGATCACCAGGCCCAGGTTGGCGAAGGCGACATCCTCCTGGAACAGGGCATGGGTCCCGACCATGACCCGGGCGGTGCCGGAGGCGATCTGCTCCAGCAGCCCGGCCCGCTCGCGGCCCTTGTGGCGACCGGCGAGCCACAGGGGCTCTATGCCCAGGGGCCTGAGCCAGGCGGCCAGGTTGCGCAGGTGCTGCTCCCCGAGCAGTTCGGTGGGGGCCATCAGGGCGACCTGGTGGTCCGCCTCCACCGCCTGGAGCGCGGCCAGGGCCGCGACCACGGTCTTACCCGAGCCCACGTCCCCCTGGAGCAGGCGCAGCATGGGCCTGGGGGCGGCCAGGTCGGCGGCGATCTCCTCCAGCACCCGCCCCTGGGCCCCGGTCAGGGCGAAGGGCAGGGCGGCCAGCAGCCGGGCGCGCAGGGACCCGTCCCCGGCCAGTTGCGGGGCATTGATGCTGCGGGCCCGCTCGCGCAACTGGCGCAGGCTCAACTGGTGGGCGGTCAGTTCCTCGAAGGCGAGGCGATGGAAGGCCGGGTGGCTGCGCGCCAGGAGCCCGTCCAGGTCTGCGTCCAGGGGCGGGCGGTGCAGGTAGCGCAAGGCGCTGACCAGGTCCGGCAGGCCGAGGGCCCGGGGTATGGCCTCGGGCAGCAGGTCCGGCAGTATGGAGGCCCCGCGCCCCAGCCACTCCAGGGCCTGATCGGTCAGGGAACGCCAGGACGCCTGTTGCAGCCCCTCGGTGGAGGGGTAGATGGGGGTCAGGGCGTCGGCCACCTGCCCCTGCGCCTCGGCGGTCTGGTACTCGGGGTGGATCATCTCCAGGGACTGGGGCCCCTGGCGGACCTCGCCGTAGCAGCGCAGCCTTACCCCGGGCTTCAGCGCCTCGCGCTGGGCGGTGGAGAAGTGGAAGAAGCGCAGCATGAGCCCGGTGGTCTCCCCGTCGGCGAGCCAGACCTTGAGGGAGCGGCGGCGCCCGAAGCCCAGCTCCGCGGCGCTGACCGTCCCTTCCACCAGGACCTCGGCCCCCGGGGTCAGGTCGCGGATTTGGGTGAGCCGGGTGCGGTCCTGGTAGCGGGAGGGCAGGTGGAAGAGCAGGTCCTGGACCGAGGTCACCCCCAGGTTGGCCAGGCGCTCGGCCAGGCGCGGGCCGACCCGCTTGAGGCGGTCTACCGGGATGCGGTCGTCGGCGCTTAGCACCGGGCGGTCTCCGGGTCTGGTTGGGTGCTGGTCAGCACCGGGGCGATCCCGAACGGGCGCCAGTGCCATTGCCGGTGTCGGTCTGGGCATCGCCCTGGGCGGCGTGCTGGGTCAGGGACATAGGGATTGGCTCCGGGGCTGTGCAGGGGGCCAGTATCCGCAAGGGTCGCGGTCGGGACAAGGGCGGCAGCCGGCGGGGCCTGGTCTCTCGAGAATTCCAAATTTGAGACTATCGCTTTGCGCCGAGGCCGGAAGCACCGTGGGAGCGCCGCCTCGGCGCGACCGGGCGAAGCGCAGCGAGCCCGATAACCACCACATTAGGCGGCCGAGGCGCCGCTCCCACGGGCGCCGATCTGGCATTCAAGTTTGGAACTGCTGGTCCCTGGCCCATGTCCCTGGGGCCCTGCCTTGGGGTATAAACCCGCCTTCGCCAAGCAACCAGCCGAGCCCCGACCATGCACCAAGCCCGCCGTACCCCCGCCCGACCCATCGCCGCCTGGCTGGCCGGGCCCCTGATCGCCCTGGCCCTGCCGGTCCTGGCGGCCCGAGGCCCGGATGTCCCGGACTACCCGGCCGATGAGGTCGCCCCCGGGCTCTATGTGATCCACGGCCCTGTGGGCTATCCGAGCCCGGAGAATCAGGGGTTCATGAACAACCCCGCCTTCCTGGTCACCGAGACCGGCGTGATCGTGGTGGACCCGGGTTCGAGCGTGCAGACCGGGGAGATGGTCCTGCGCCAGATCCGCATGCGCATGGACGACGGCTCCTTCCGCGGCAGCGTCGAGGCCCTGGACGCCGTCCAGGGGGTGGTCGAGGCCCGGGTGCTGGTCCCGGGGCACGGCCTGACCGGGGGTTGGGACATCGTGGACGACTATCGCGCCTACCTCAACGGGGTCTACACCGGGGTGGCCGAGCTGTATGAGCAGGGGGTGAGCGACTTCGACATGAAGCCCAAGCTGGCCGAGCGCCTGGCCCGCTTCAAGGACTGGCCGGGGTTCTCCGAAGAACTGGGCAAGCACATCTCCCTGGCCTATCTGGAGGTGGAGGCCGGGGCCTTTTGACCCGGCCTGCCGGCCAGTGACCGTTACATCCGAAAAGAGTAATTCGGCCGCAGATTTCGCAAATTAACGCAAATGGGTCAGTCAGTTAGGTAGAGTCCGCAGGTTGCCCGTAGGTTGCCCGCAGGGTGAGCCGGGACCGGCGCGATGTCCTTGTCTATTTGCGTCCATTTGCGTTCATTTGCGGCTTAACGGATTTTCTTGGGTTACCCCATGAACTTACTGGAGACTGCCATGCGTGCATCGATACTCGTCCTGGGTCTGGTCCTGCCGCTGGTGCAGACAGTCCCGGCCGCGGCGGGGGAACAACTGCTGCCCGGGGCCATCGAGGCAGTGGCGGAGCTGCCTATCAATCCGGGCAACCTGGCGGTGACTGCCGAGGGGCGGGTGTTCGCCACGGTGCACCAGTTCCGCCGCGCCGGGGTCCAGCTCATGGAGATCACCGGGCCGCAGAGCTACAAGGCTTGGCCGGATGCGGCCTGGAACGGGCCCTTCGGTTCGGGACCGGATGTGCTCAACAGCGTGCTCGGCATCCGCATCGACCGCCTGGGGCGGCTCTGGACCATCGACAACGGCCTGGGGGACCCGCCCCAGGGCCCGAACCCGACGCCCAACCAGACCCCCAAGCTCATGGCCTTCGCCCTGGCCGACGGCAAGCCGGTGTTCCGCTACGAGTTCCCGCCCGAGACCGGGCCCGCCGGGAGTTTCCTCAATGACCTGGCGGTGGATGAGGAGCGGGGCTTCGTCTATCTGGCGGATCTGGGCGGCAGCGGCGCCCCGGCCCTGGTCACGGTGGACCTGAGCCGCAAGACCTCGCGGCGCTTCGCCGCCTCCCCGGCCCTACAGGCGGAGGACCTGGACCTGGTGGTCGAAGGCCGGGTAATCGGACGCAAGGGCCCGGACGGGGCCTTCAAGGCGGCGCGTATCCCGCTCAACCCCATCACCCTGTCGGCGGATGGGGAGACCCTCTACTTCGGGGCCATGAACGGGGAGACCTGGTACCAGGTCCCGGCGCGGTTGCTGCGGCAGGGGGCGGAGGACAGGGTCATAGCCGCCGCCATCGCCAAGGCCGGCCCCAAGCCGGTGTCGGACGGGGCATCCACCGACGCCGAGGGCAACCACTACTTCACCGACCTGGGCCACAACGCCATAGCGGTGCTGAGCCCGGACGGGAAGCTGGACACCCTGGTCCAGGACGACCGGCTGATCTGGCCCGACGCCCTGAGCTTCGGCGAACCGGGCTGGCTCTATATCGCCGTGAACCAACTCCACCGGGTGCCCATGCTCAATGGCGGGGTGGATGCCACTGTGCTGCCCTTCCGCATCCTGCGCGTCTACACCGGGACCCAGGGCATACCGGGGCGCTGAGTTTTCGTGGGGTCTGCGCGGTACGGGGTATCTGCGCGGGACCGGGTTCGGCGCGGGACGGGGTTTGCAACCCCGTCCCGAACGTTTGGGGCCCCCCGAATGTTTGGGGCCTGCCGCAGTGAGTTGTCCAGACGGGTCGTCAAACCGTTCCGGACGGGGCGCATGCCCCGTCCGGTGGGGGCCCGACTCAGTAGGTCAGAACGGCAGGCAGGGCCTTGGCCTGGGTGACCCAGTCCTCGACCATGGACTGGGTCGGCGGGCGCTGGGTCAGGTTGGCCTTGTCGTTGGTCTCGGTCAAGGCGGCGAACAGGTTGTCCGGGCGGCGCTTGGCCAGTTCCTTGACCGTGTCCACCCCGGCGTGCTCCAGCAGGTCCGAGTAGACCCCGGCCACGCCCTTGACCCGGGCCAGATCGGCGCGGTTGGCCAGGGCCAGGATGTCGGCCGGGGTGCAGCCGCAGGCGGCGGCCAGGTCCTTGCGCAGGGCGGGGCTGGCGGCGGCCTCGACGAGCTTCTCGTTGTCGCCTATGCCCTGCTCCTTGAGCACGGCGAGGATGGCGTCGGTGGCGCCCTTGAGTTCTTTCACGGGAACGGGCATCGCGGTTCTCCTGATCTCTTTCTATGGTGGCTGATGGTACGCCGCCGGGCGGGTTCGTCCCGGGTCCCCAACGGGCGGCCGAATGATAAGCGAAACAGGCGTCTGGGGTGATAGGCCACAGGAATTCCAAATTTGGGACTATCGTTGAGCCCGGAGGCACCGTGGGAGCGCCGCCTCGGCGCGACCGGGCGAAGCGCAGCGAGCCCGGTAA
>DYRB01000100.1 GCA_020718945.1 Lamprocystis purpurea
CCGGGCTGCCCTTCGTCTCGGTGATGACCGACCCGACCATGGGCGGGGTCTCCGCCAGCCTGGCCATGCTGGGTGATGTCAACATCGCCGAGCCCGGGGCCCTGATCGGCTTCGCTGGGCCCCGGGTGATCGAGCAGACGGTGCGCGAGGTGCTGCCCGAGGGCTTCCAGCATAGTGAGTTCCTCATGGAGCACGGGGCCCTGGACATGATCCTGGACCGGCGTGTCCTGCGCGGGCGCATCGCCGACCTGCTGGCCATATTGCGCCACAGGCCTCGGCCCAGCCCGCCGGAGCCCCTGGCCCTGGAGGGCCCGGCGGAGCCGGAGGTCGCCGCCCCCGAGGCCACGGGCTGAAGCCCGGCGGGCCCGGTCAGGCCCTCGGGCCCACTGCCATGCGTTTCGCCGACCTCGACGGGTGGCTCCGCTGGCAGGAGACCCTCAACCCGCTCAGCATAGAGCTAGGGCTGGAGCGGGTGCGCCAGGTCTGGGCCCGCCTGGGTCCGGCCGGGCTGCCCTTTCCCGTCATCACCGTCGGCGGCACCAACGGCAAGGGGTCCTGCGTGGCCATGCTGGAGGCCATCTACAGCGCCGCCGGGCACAGCACCGCTTGCTACACGAGCCCTCACCTGCTGGCCTACAACGAGCGCATCCGCTGCGACGGCGAGCCGGTGACCGACGCCGACCTGTGCGCCGCCTTCGAGCGGGTGGACGAGGCCCGGGGTGATGTCCCCCTGACCTTCTTCGAGTTCGGCACATTGGCCGCCCTGGACCTGTTCCTCGCCTGGGGCCCGGAGGTGGCCATCCTGGAGGTCGGCTTGGGCGGGCGCCTGGATGCGGTCAATCTGATCGATGCGGACCTGGCCCTGGTCAGCACCATAGGTCGCGACCACATGGCCTGGCTGGGGGAGACCCTGGGGGCCATCGCGGTGGAGAAGGCCGGGATCTTCCGCCCCGGGCGCCCGGCGGTGATTGGCAGCCGCACCCCCCCGGCGACCCTGCGCGGCCAGGCGCAGGCCCTGGGTGCGACGGTCTACCAACTCGGCCGGGAGTACGAGGCCCAACTCGCCGCCGACGGCTGGCACTGGCGCTTTGGGGAGGCTGCGCCGGTGGCCCTGCCGCTGCCGGCCCTGCGTGGGCCCTTTCAACTCGACAACGCCGCGGCGGTCCTGATGGCCGTGACCGCCCTGCGGGAGCGTCTGCCGGTGCCGGTCAATGCCCTGCGCCAGGGCCTGCACAGGGCCCGTCTGCCCGGGCGTTTTCAGGTCCAGCCCGGGGCGCCGACCCTGATCCTCGACGTGGCCCACAACGGCCAGGCGGCGGAAAGCCTGGCTGCCAACCTAAGCGCCTACCCCTGCCCGGGGAGCCGGCGGGCGGTGCTGGGGGTGCTGCGGGACAAGGCGGTGGCGGAGATCCTGGCGCCCCTGGTCCCCCTGTTCGCCTCTTGGGACCTGGGCCAGGCCCAGGACCCGCGGGCCTTGCCGGTGGCGGACCTGGAGGTGGCCGTGGCGGCGGCCCTGGCCGCCGGGTCGCAACCGGCGGGGGTCTTCGCCCACGACAGCATAGCCGCGGCCCTGGCCGGGGCCCGGGGCCGCTGCGGGGCGGGGGACTGCGTGGTGGTGTTTGGGTCCTTCACCACCGTCGAGGCGGCCCTGCGTGCCGCGGGGCTGGTCTAGGGCCGACCCTGCTATAATCCCGGCCCGCGGTCGAGGGCCCCTCGGGTGGCCCTCGCCAGCTCCCCTGGCCCGGCGTTCCCGAGGTTGAACCATGTTGGATAGCGGCGCGAAGAGACGCCTGACCGGGGCTGTGGTCCTGGTGGTGCTGGCGGTGGTGTTCCTCCCCATGCTGCTGGAGGACGAGGCCCTGGACGATCCGGTCCCGGCGGCCGAGTTGCGCCTGCCGGAGCCGCCACCGGTGGCCCGCGGTCCCCAGGCGGAGATATTCCCCAGTATCGAAGACGCCGCGGCCCGCGCAGTGCCGCGGGCCCCAGACCCGGACCCAGCTCCGGCCCCGGCCCCGGCACCAAAGCCCGAGCCGGAGCCTGAGGAAGAACTGGAGCCCCTGACCAGCCAGGAGCCCGTCGCGGCCGAGGTCCCCAAGGTCGAGGCCCAGGCCAAGCCGGCCTCGGCGGCGATGACCAAGGCCAAGGCCGCGGAGGTCGCCAAGGCGGAGGCCGCCAAAGCCAAGGCGAAGGCGGACGCCAAGGCCGATGCAGGGGCCAAGCCGGACAAGGCCAAGCCCGCGGCACCCAAGCCCGTGGCCAAGGGGCTCGGCTCCTGGGTGGTGCAGGTCGCGGCCCTGGCCACCCCGGAGGCGGCCCATGGTCTGGAGCAGGACCTGCGCACCCGCGGCTATCCGGCCTATGTGGAGCAGGTCGCCGGTCCCCGCGGGACCCTGTGGCGGGTGCGCGTGGGACCGGAGACCGAGCGCAGCAAGGCCAACGCCCTGGCATCGGATCTGCGCAAGCGGCCCTCCCTGCGTGGCGCCTTCGTGCAGAAGTACAGCGATGTCCAGCCGCCACCCTAAGGAGACGCTGATTTATTGGCCATCCTGGCCAAAAATCAGCTCGCGATTCGCAGGGCGGCCTGCGAATCGCTCCATGTTCAACGCCTTGCAGGCGTTGAACATGGCGGGGCATCCTGCCCCGCGGGAAACGCTGAATTCTTCAGCGTTTCCCTAGCCTCGCAGACCCGGCCGCAACGGCGCCGACCGGGGAATTCCATTCCAAGGAGACGTCATGATCTGGGTCGATTACGTCATCATCGGCATCCTCGCCCTGTCCGCGGTCATCGGCCTGGCCCGCGGCCTGATCCGGGAGGTGCTGTCCCTGGTGATCTGGGTAGTGGCCCTGGGTGCGGCCTGGACCTTCCACAAGCCCCTGGCGGAGCAGCTTACCCCCTGGCTGACCACACCCTCGGTGCGGGTCGGGGTCGCCTTCGTCGGCCTGGTGTTCCTGGTCCTGATCCTGGGTGCCATCTTCGGCCAGTTGCTGACCACATTGATCGACAAGACCGGGCTCACCGGTACCGACCGCCTGCTCGGGGTGGTCTTCGGTGCCGCCCGGGGTGCCCTGCTGGTGGCGATCCTGGTCTACCTGGCGGCCCTGACACCCATGCCGGAGGACCCCTGGTGGAAGGAGTCCCAGCTCATCGGGCACTTCCAGACCCTGGCGGACCGCATCCTGGCCCTGATTCCACCGGAACTGGTGGCCAAGTTGAAGGGCCTGTGACAGCCTGATGCAATCCATACGACCCATAGGTCCCATAAGACCTATTGCCCTCGCAGCGCGAAGGCGCAAACCGGAGGTGATCCATGTGCGGCATCGTCGGCATTGTGGGCAAGGGCCCCGTCAACCAGGCCCTGTACGACGCCTTGCTGATGCTCCAGCACCGCGGCCAGGACGCCGCCGGCATAGTCACCGGCCAGGGGGAGCGGCTGCACCTGCGCAAGGACACCGGCCTGGTGCGCGACGTCTTCCGCACCCGGCACATGATCCAACTCCAGGGGAATATCGGCATAGGGCATGTCCGCTACCCCACCGCCGGGGGCTCCACCTGTTCCGCGGAGGCCCAACCCTTCTACGTCAACTCCCCCTACGGCATAGTCCTGGCCCATAACGGCAACCTGACCAATGCCGAGCACCTCAAGCAGGAGATCTTTGTCGAGGACCTGCGGCACATCAACACGGACTCGGATTCGGAGATCCTGCTCAACGTCTTTGCCCACGAGTTGCAGGTCCAGGGCAAGTTGCGCATCGACAATCACGACCTGTTCCAGGCCGTGGCCGGGGTACACCGGCGCTGCCGCGGCGGCTATGCGGCGGTGGCCATGATCCCGGGATTCGGCATCCTGGGCTTCCGCGACCCCAACGGCATTCGCCCCCTGATCTACGGGCGGCGGGATAGCGCCGAGGGGGTCGAATACATGATCGCCTCCGAGAGCGTGGCCCTGGACACCCTGGACTTCCAGGTGGTGGCCGACGTGGCCCCGGGGGAGGCGGTGTTCATCGACGTGGAGGGGCGCATCTCCACCCACCAGTGCGCCCCCCAGCCGGTGTTGTCCCCCTGCATATTCGAGTTCGTCTACTTCGCCCGGCCGGACTCCATTATCGACAACATCTCGGTGCACAAGGCCCGCTCGCGCATGGGCAAGAAGCTCGCGGCCAAGATCCGCCGGGAGTGGTCCGCCCACGACATCGATGTGGTGATCCCGATCCCCGACACCAGCCGCACCGCGGCCTTGCAACTGGCCCAGGCCCTGGGCATCCCCTACAGCGAGGGGTTCATCAAGAACCGCTACATTGCCCGGACCTTCATCATGCCGGGGCAGAAGGTGCGCAAGAAGTCGGTGCGCCAGAAGCTCAACGCCATCGACCTGGAGTTCCGCAGGAAGAACGTCCTGCTGGTGGACGACAGCATAGTGCGCGGCACCACCTCCCAGGAGATCATCCAGATGGCCCGGGACGCCGGGGCCCACCGGGTCTATTTCGCCTCTGCCGCCCCGCCGGTGCGTTTCCCCAATGTCTATGGCATCGACATGCCCTCGGCCACGGAGCTGGTGGCCCATGGCCGCAGCGAGGCGGAGGTGGGGCGCCTGCTGGGGGCCGATGGCCTGATCTATCAGGATCTGGACGATCTCATCGAGGCGGTGCAGAAGAAGGGCAAGAGCTATGTGGACCGCTTCGACTGCTCGGTCTTCAATGGCCAGTACATCACCGGCGACGTGACCCCCGAGTACCTGCGCCGACTGGAGGACAGCCGCAGCGACGAGGCCCAGGCGGCCCGCTCCAACGGCAGCGACACGGCGCTGGACCTGTACAACAGTGCCTAGGGGCGAAGGGCATGTCACGCCCTTTCAGGGCTGGGCCCTGTTCCCTCCTTGACCCAGGGCGTTGCCCTGGGCCGGTATGTACGACCCCGTTGGGGTCGCTCCCCGGTGGAACTTGGCATAAGGTACCAGCCGCCGACCATTAGCCACTAGCCACTTGCCATTAACCACTAGCCACTTGCCACTTGCCACTACACAAGATGCCAGATCCCAGACCCCCCGGCCTCGCCACCCTGGCCATCCGTACCGGCCACCACCGCACCGCCGAGCAGGAGCACAGCGAGGCGATCTTCCCCACCTCGAGCTATGTCTTTGCCAGCGCGGCAGAGGCGGCGGCGCGCTTCGGTGGCGAACAGCCGGGCAACATCTACTCGCGCTTCACCAACCCCACGGTGGCGGCCTTCGAGGAACGCCTCGCCGCCCTGGAGGGGGGCGAGTCCTGCGTGGCCACGGCCTCCGGGATGTCGGCCATCCTGGCCATGTGTCTGGGGCTGCTCCAGGCCGGGGACCATATGGTCTCCTCCCGCAGCATCTTCGGCAGCACCACGGTCCTGTTCAACAAGTACCTGAGCCGCTGCGGCATCCAGACCAGCTATGTCCCGCTCGCCGACCTGGACGCCTGGGCCGCGGCCATCCGCCCCAATACCCGGCTGTTGTTCGTCGAGACCCCGTCCAATCCCCTGACCGAGATGGGCGACATCCGCGCCCTGGCGGACCTGGCCCATGCCCAGGGCTGCCTGTTGGCGGTGGACAACTGCTTCTGCACCCCGGCCCTGCAACGCCCCCTGGCCCTGGGGGCGGACCTGGTGATCCACTCGGCCACCAAGTACCTGGACGGCCAGGGGCGCTGCCTGGGCGGGGCCGTGGTGGGGGACCGCAAGCGGGTGGGTGAGGAGGTCTTTGGCGTGCTGCGCACCGCGGGCCCGACCATGAGCCCCTTCAATGCCTGGGTCTTCCTCAAGGGCCTGGAGACCCTGGCCCTGCGCATGGAGGCCCACTCCCGGGCCGCCGCTGACCTGGCCGCCTGGCTGGAGGGTCGGCCCGGTGTGACCCGGGTGCACTACCCTGGGCTGCCGTCCCACCCCCAGCACCACCTGGTCGGGTCCCAGCAGCGTGGCGGCGGGGGCATAGTCGCCTTCGAGGTGGCGGGCGGGCGCGAGGCGGCCTGGCGGGTCATAGACGCCACCCGCATGGTCTCCATCACCGCCAACCTGGGCGACACCAAGACCACCATTACCCACCCGGCGAGCACCACCCACGGCCGTCTGAGCGCGGAGGAACGTGCCGCGGCCGGGATCGGCGAGGGCCTGATCCGGGTCGCCGTTGGGCTGGAGGACCTCCCCGACATTCAGGACGACCTCGCCCGGGGCCTGGTTTGAGGGCTTGGCCTGAGGGTCTGCCCCGGTCATAGCCCCTGTAGCCGCAGCACCAGAGAGGAATCTGCCGTGGATCTCAGCCCCCGAGAGAAAGACAAACTGCTCCTGTTCACCGCCGGCCTGGTGGCCGAGCGCCGCAAGGGCAGGGGCCTCAAGCTCAACTACCCGGAGGCGGTGGCCTACATCAGTTGCGCCGTGCTGGAGGGTGCCCGGGACGGGCGCTCCGTGGCCGAGTTGATGGACCTGGGCCGCACCCTGCTGACCCGCGACCAGGTCATGGACGGCATCGCCGAGATGCTCCACGAGGTCCAGGTCGAGGCGACCTTCCCGGACGGGACCAAGCTGGTGACTGTCCACGACCCCATTGTTTGAGCAGGGCAGGGGCCAACCGCAGGGCACCGGTGATCACAGGAAGAGCATCAGCCGCAAATGAACGCAAATGAACGCAAATGAACGCAAAATGAATAAGCGCCCTGGCTGTTATCCTCTGCACGCCCGCAAGGCCAGGCATGGATTCCCGTCAGACCGCCGTCTTTCTTTGTTTGCGTTTATTTGCGTTCATTTGCGGCCGAATTTTCCTTCTCAGACCAGTGAGACGGACTAGCAGGATTTCTTGATTGATCCATCGGCGGTAGGGCGCGGAACTGGTTAGCCTCCGCCGCCCCAGACCGTTGGGCCACGGCCTTTCCACCCCAGGAGCATCCCCATGACCCCAGGCGAAGTCATTGCCCAGCCCGGCGACATCGAGATCAACGCCGGCCGACCCAGGCAGACGCTGGAGGTCGCCAATACCGGCGACCGGCCCATACAGGTGGGCTCCCATTACCACTTCTACGAGACCAACCCCGCCCTGACCTTTGAGCGCGAGGCGACCCGGGGCTGGCGCCTGGACATTCCGGCGGGGACGGCGGTGCGCTTCGAGCCCGGCCAGACCCGCAGCGTCACCCTGGTCCCCTATGCCGGGGACCGCCGGGTCTATGGCTTCAACGGTGCCGTCATGGGCCCGTTGGACGGGGGTGCGGCATGAGCAGGATCGGCCGGCAGGCCTATGCGGAGATCTACGGGCCCACGGTGGGGGACCGGGTGCGGCTGGGGGACTCGGAGCTGTTCATCCAGGTGGAGGCGGATCATACCGTCTACGGCGACGAGGTCAGCTTCGGCGGCGGCAAGGTTATCCGCGACGGCATGGGCCAGTGCCAGCGCCCCAGCGCCGGGGTGGTAGACCTGGTCATCACCAATGCCCTGATCTTGGACCATTGGGGGGTGGTCAAGGCCGACATCGGGGTCAAGGACGGGCGCATCTACGGCATCGGCAAGGCCGGCAACCCGGACACCCAGGCCGGGGTGGACATCGCCATAGGCGCGGCCACCGAGGTCATCGCCGGGGAGGGGTGCATAGTCACCGCCGGGGGCATCGACGCCCACATCCATTTCATCTGCCCCCAGCAGGTCGAGGACGCCCTGATGTCGGGGGTGACCACCCTGCTCGGCGGCGGCACGGGCCCGGCCACCGGGACCAATGCCACCACCTGCACCCCGGGGCCCTGGAACCTGCACCGCATGCTCCAGGCCGCCGAGGCCCTGCCCATCAACTTGGGGTTCATGGGCAAGGGCAACGCCAGCCTGCCCGAGCCCCTGGAGGAGCAGGTCCGCGCCGGGGCCATGGCGCTCAAGCTCCACGAGGACTGGGGCACCACCCCGGCGGCCATCGACAACTGCCTGGCCGTGGCCGAGCGGCTCGACGTGCAGGTGGCCATCCACACCGACACCCTCAACGAGTCGGGCTTCGTCGAACAGACCCTGGCCGCCTTCAAGGGCCGCACCATCCACACCTTCCACACCGAGGGGGCCGGCGGCGGCCATGCCCCGGACATCATCCGCGCCTGCGGCCAGCCCAATGTCCTGCCCTCGTCCACCAATCCGACCCGGCCCTACACGGTCAACACCGTGGACGAGCACCTGGACATGCTCATGGTCTGCCATCACCTGAATCCCGGTATCGCCGAGGATGTGGCCTTCGCCGAGTCGCGCATCCGCCGCGAGACCATAGCCGCGGAGGACATACTCCACGACCTGGGGGCCTTCTCCATGATCTCCTCGGACTCCCAGGCCATGGGCCGGGTGGGCGAGGTGATCACCCGCACCTGGCAGACCGCCCACAAGATGAAGGTGCAGCGCGGCAGCCTCCCGGGCGACCCGGCCGGCCACGACAACCTGCGTGCCCGCCGCTATATCGCCAAGTACACCATCAACCCGGCCATAGCCCAGGGTATCTCCCACGAGGTGGGCTCGGTGGAGGTCGGCAAGCTGGCCGATCTGGTCCTGTGGCGGCCGGCCTTCTTCGGCACCAAGCCGGCCCTGATCCTCAAGGGCGGGATGATCGCCGCCGCCCCCATGGGCGACCCCAACGCCTCCATCCCCACCCCCCAGCCGGTCCACTACCGGCTCATGTTCGGCGCCCTGGGCGGGGCCCTGTCGGCCACCTGCATGACCTTCCTGCCCCTGGCCGCCCTGGCCGAGGGCCTGCCGGGACAACTGGGGCTGCGCCGGCGCATCGGCGAGGTGCGCAACTGTAGGTCCATCGGCAAGGCCGACATGGTCCTCAACGACGCCCTGCCGGTGAT
>DYRB01000101.1 GCA_020718945.1 Lamprocystis purpurea
GGTGTTGGTCTCAAATTTGGAATTGCTGGGCAGCGGGACACCGGCCCATTACTTCCAGGCTTCTCGTTACACTGCCCCCCTGTGTATCCCGACCAGACCCCAGTCAGGCCCAGTCAGGCCGCGGCCAGGCGAGCGACGGGTGCTTGGCGGGACTGGAACTGGTGTTATGCTCCCGCCCTAGTCACACACTCGGATAAGGGCCTCCTTCCGCGGCCCCTGGGGGACAGATCCATGCTGCGCGATAAGATCCTCACCGCCCTGCTGACCCTGTACCGGCGCCTGCAACTGGCCCTGGTGACCTTCGTCGTCACCCTGGCGGTGTCGGCCAACAGCCTGTTCGGGCGCCAGCGCATGTCCCACGAGAACGGCATCGCCTGCGCCGGACACCTGCGCATAGTCCCGGACCCCAGGCTCCCGCCCCACGAGTTCTTCCAGCCCGGGCGCACCTTCGGCTGCCGGGTGCGTCACGGCATGGCCTCGTTCAAGGACGACGCCAAGCTCGTGGTGCGCAGTGCGTCCATCAAGTTCGCCGACTCCCGGGACAAGGCGCCCCTGGACCTGCTCCTGAACACCGGGTCCCTGCCCCTGTTCTGGGACGCCCGCACCTTCGTCGGCTTCATGCGCGTCACCATGGCCGGTCGGGGCAAGTACTTCACCAGCCACCTGCGCCGCTACCCCCAGTCCTGGGTGGGGGGCGGCGACAGTGTCCGTCGCGACCCCGATGCCTTCGACCGCATGGTCTATCACACCCAGACGGTATCGGGCTTCGTCGGCGAGGACGGGGTCTACCGCTACGCCCGCTACCGGCTGGTCCCGGACCCCTGGGACGGCACCGAATCCGGCGCCCCGGACACCTGGGACCGGGACCACCCCTGGCTCCAGAACCCCTATCAGGACGAGACGCGCAACCGCAATTACCTCAAGGAGGCCACCCGCGCCTTCCTGGGCCGGGGCGGCAAGCTCCACTACCGGCTCCAGATCCAACTGCGCGACCGCCCGGAGGACGGCGCCAACACCCAATGGCTGTCCAGCGCCGTGCTCTGGGACCAGGGGCGTTTCCCCTACCTGGACCTGGCCGAGGTCGAGTTGGACCGGGCCCTGTCCTACGAGGAGTCCATGCTGACCTGGTTCGACTTGAGCCGGCACCCGGACAGCCTGCCTATCCCCAAGGCCAGTTCCATCGACGACCCACACTCCCTCAACCACCTGCGCCTGGCCGCCATCTGGGCCACCCGCGCCCGACTCCTGTCCTACCGCCTCTGGGGCATGCCCCGCGCCTTCTCCGACTCCCGGCAGGCCGACGACTGGCAAGGCATTCCGCCGCTGCGGGATCCGCCTTGAGCGATCAGCCTAAGAAAGCAGTTGAGCCGCAAATGAACGCAAATAGACGCAAATAGACAAGGATGTCGTGTCGGTCTCCGGTTCACCCCGCGGGTGACTTGCGGAATCTGCCTAACTGACTGACCCATTTGCGTAATTTGCGGCCGAATGGGCCTTTCTGGGATGGCCGACCGCTGTCGGGTTTCTTACTTCTCCTCCCTCACCATGATCCCCTCCCAGTCGTCGCCGACCCCCTCGGCGCGGCAGCGCTCGGCCCAGGCCAGGTAGTCCCGCGCCAGGGGGTCCTGGGGGGCCTGGGCCAGGCAGGCGGCGAAGCCCTCGGCGGCGGCCTCGAAGCGGCGGTCGAAATAGGCCGCCAGGGCCTCGTTGAAGCGCGGCACCCAGGGGGCCAGGGCGGCGCGCTCCGCCGGTTCCCGGGCGTCCACGGCCTCGTGGACCAGGATGGCCTGGGCCCGGCCCTTGAAGCGCACCCGACCGACGGTGCGCAGGCAGAAGGCGAGGGGGTCCTCCAGCTCGGCGCGGGTACCCTCGCTCAGCAGGACCGGGGTCCCGTAGACCTTGGTCAGACCCTCCAGCCGGGCCGTGGTGTTGACCGTGTCGCCGAGGACCGTGGTGGACATGCGCCCTTGCGACCCTATGGTCCCCAGCATGACCCCGCCGGTGTGCACCCCGATCCCCATGGCCAGGGGGACCCGGCCCTGGGCGATACGCTCGGTGCTGTACCGGCGCAGGCGCTGCTGCATGGCGATGGCGGCGCGCAGGGCCCCGTCGGCGCGGCCGATGAACAGGGCCTTGACCCCGTCCCCGGTGAACTCGTCGATGAAGCCCCCCTCGGCGGTCAGGGCCGGGCCCAGCCGGGCCAGGATGGCGTTGACCAGGGCGAAGGTGTCGTTGGGGCCGACGCGCTCGGACAGGCTGGTGAAGCCGCGCAGGTCGGTGAACATCACCGTCAACTGGCGCTGCACCCCCTCGCCCAGGCGGATGTCCTCGATGCGCTTGTGCCCCAGGTGCTCCAGGAAAGGGCGCGGGACGAAGCGCCCGAAGGCCTCGGCCTGGCGCCGCTGGGCCTCGAACAGGCGGGCGTTCTCCAGGGACACGGCCACCTGGCCGGCAATGGCCTCCACCAGTTCGCCGGCCGCCGGGGTGAAGGCCCCGGTCCCCAGCTCGTTCTCCAGCACCGCCAGCCCTACCAGACGGCCGTGGCGCAGCAGCGGTGCCGCCGCCAGGGACAGGCGCTCGAACCCCTGCACATAGGGGTCGCGGCTCAGCCATTCGTGGGTGCGGGCGTTGTCCACCACCAGGGTCCGGCGGGTGCGGGCGACATAGTCCACCAGGCGCAGGGGCAGGTCGGTCGGCCCTGCCCCCGGGGTCCCGGGCAGGCGCCGGCAGCGCCCGGCGTCGTCCGCCACCGCGGCGGCCAAGGGGGTCAGACCCTCATCCTGGACCAGCAGGGTGACCCGCCGGGCCCCGGCCTGCACTAAGAGGATCTCCAGCACCCGGTCTACCAGGCGGTCGACCTCGATGCTCTCGGATACCGCCCGCACTGCCCCCAGCACGGCGTCGAGGGTCAGGCGCTCCGGCTCGCCGGACCCGGCCCCCACGAGGCGCAATCGGGCGCGCGACCCGTGGCGCTGCCAGAGCCCCCGGGCCCGCTCCAGCAGGGCGCGGGCCTCCTCCCTGTGCCCGGCACCGCCGTGGGCATGGGCCGCCTGCTCGGTGGCCCAGGCCGCGAGGAAGAGGTTGCCGCCCTCGGCGGCCCCGGCGGCGGTGTCGTGCCAGGCCGCCAGGGCCAGGTCCCCGCGCCCCCGGCGGGCGGCCCGCTGCGCCCTGAGGGCTTGCCGGTAGGGGGCGAAGTCGTGGGGGTTGTGCCGCGCCCAGCCGTTCAGCCAGTGGCGCACCCGGGCCAGGCGCAGCCGCCCCGCCGTCCCCAGGGCCGGCCTGCGGGCCAGGACCAGGCCGTAGAGGGCCATGCAGGGCTTCCAGAAGGCCTGGCCCAGGGCCGCCTCGGCCCGCTCATAGAGCAGCCCGAACTGGCGTTCGGCCTGGTCCCAATCGTCCAGCAGGAAGGCGAGCCAGCCGGCCCCGCCGGCCACTGTGGCTATGGCCATGGCAGAGCCCGGGTCCGGCAGCAGTTCGTCCAGGCGCGTCGGCCAGTCCGCCCAGGCACCGACGGCCCTGGGCTCGACGCGCTCGGCGTCGGCCAGGTTGGCCGCCACCTGGACCCAGACCCGCAGGGCCTGGACGGTCTGGGCCTGGCTGGACCCCAGCAGGGCCGGCAGATAGCCGGCGTAGCGCTGTTCCACCCAGTCCAGGGACCGCCCGGCCAGCAGGTCGGCGTAATAGGCGACGGTGCCGCAGTAGACGGCGTTCTCCAGGTCCCCGGCGTCGCGGGCCTGGTCATAGCAGGCCAGGGTATCGGCGGCGCACAGCCGTAACGGGTCCCGGGCGTGGCGGGTGAAGCCGTGCCACAGGAGCCCGGTCTTGCCCACCAGGTGGCGGTCACCGGTGCGCGCCAGGAGGTCCATGGACAGGGCCCCCAGGCGGCAGCCGGCGTCCACCGCGTTGACGGCGTTGGTGAAAATCATGCCCAGGAGGGCGTAGCCGTAGGCGGACAGCCCGATGCTCCCCTGGGCCAGGGTCAGCCGGACCATGCGCCCGGCGATGAGCGGGACCAGGTTGGGCGAGCCCCAATAGGCATTGGTGGCGCTCTTCATGAGGATGGCCATGGCCGCCCGGGCCCTGGGGTCGCCCATGGGCGGCAGGTCGAGGAGGGCGGCGGGGCTGCGCCCGCGCAGGGCCAGGGCGGTGCGCGCCAGGCCGGCGAGGACCTGGACCTGCCCGGCCCGGCGCGGCAGGGCGACGCCGAGCTCGGCCTCCAGCACGTCCAGGCCCACCCGGGTCGCCTCGACATAGCGCCGCTGGGCCACGCCTATGCCGATACGCACGTTGTGGGCCGCCACCCGGCGGTCCAGGTCCTGGGTGCGGGCCAGGACCTCCCGGGCCAGGGCCTCGGCCTCGTCGTAGCGTTCGGTGACGTAGCCGGCCTCGGCCCCCTCCAGGTGCAGGTCCAGGGCCAGATCGGGGTCCAGGGACCAGGGGTCGGGCGCCAGCAGTTCCCGGCCCATGGCGAGATAGCGCACCGCCTGGGGGCGGGCCTGGGCGGCCCGGGCCCGGCGCCCGGCCAGCAGGCAGACCCGTGCGAAGGCCAGGCGCTCGGGCTGGGAGTCCACCAGCGTCAGGGCCTCCGCCAGGTGGTCCATGACCTCCACCGCTCGGGGCTCAGGGTTGTCGGGATCGGCCTCGGCCACCAGGCCCCGGGCTATCGCCAGGTGGATGACCGCACGGCCTTCGACGGCTATGGACTCGTGGGCCCCCTGCTGGACCCGGTCGTGGAGGAAGGCGTAGCGCGGGTTGATGCCGGGCGCCCGCCCGTCGCGCTGGGCCAGACGGGCGTCGGCCTCGGCGAGCCGATAGTCGGCCCCCAGGGGCAGGAGCAGCCCAGTGGCCAAGGCCGGCTCCAGATCGGCGACGACCTCGGCCTGGGGGCGCGCGGCGATGGACACCAGCCCCTGGAGGTCGAAGGTGGCCCCCAGGCAGGCCCCGAGCTGGAGCATGCGCCGGGTCCGATCAGGCAGCTCGCCCAGGCGCCCGGCCATGAACTCGACCACGTTGTCGGTGTAGCCTTGGGCCTCGATGGCCGCCAGGTCCCAGCCCCAGCGCCCTGCATCGAGGTCCAGGGCGATCCGCCCGGCCTCCGCCAGGCGCTCTAGGAACTGGCGCAGAAAGAAGGGGTTGCCGCCGGTCTTGGCAAACACCAGGGTGGCCAGGGGGGCGACCGAGTCGGCCTCCAGATGCAGGGTGTCGGCGACCAGGGCCGTCGTGTCCGCGAGGGTGAGGGGCGGCAGGGACAGGGTCTGCGGGCGCCGACCCTGGGCCTCCAACCGGCCCAGGGCCGTGGTCAGGGGGTGGCCGGGACCGACCTCGTTGTCGCGGTAGGCGCCGAGGATCAGGAGGTGGGCGGCGGCTGGGTCCGCCACCATCGATTCGAGGAGCTGGAGGGAGGCCAGGTCCGCCCACTGGAGGTCGTCGAGGAACAGGGCCACCGGGTGCCGGGCCCCGGCCAGGGCACGCAGGAAGGCCCGCAGGGTGAGGTCGAAGCGCGCCTGGGCCTCCGTCGGGCCGACCTCCGGGAGCGGCGCCTGGGGCCCGAGCAGGGTCTCCGCGCCCGGCACCAGCCCCAGGACCAGGGCGCCGTTGCCGGCCAGGCCCTGCTCCAGGGCCGCCCGCAGCTGCGCGAGTTCTGTCTCCGGCAGGGCCAGGGCCTGCTGGGTCAGGGCCGCCAGGGCCTCGCGCCAGGCCAGGTAGGGCAGGTCGCGGTGGAACTGATCGAACTTGCCCGGGCAGTACCAGCCCTGAGGCCCCGCCATGGGGACATGCAACTCGTCGATCAGGGACGACTTGCCCACCCCGGACCAGCCGCCTACCAGGACGCAGCGTCGCTCGCCCTCGGCCGCAGCCTCCCAGGCCCCGACCAGGGTCGCGATCTCGGCCGACCGACCGTAGAGCCGCTCTGGGATGGCGAAGCGCCCGCCCTGATCCCAGGCGCCGAGGGGAAAGTCGGTCGCAATGCCCAGATCCAGTTCGTCGCGCGCCCGCTCCAGGTCCGCCGCCAGTCCCGCGGCCGAGGCATAGCGGGCCTCCGGGTCCTTGGCCAGCAGCCGGTGGACCAGGCGCGGCAGGGCCGGGTGCAGGCCCGGGCGGCGCTGCCTAAGGTCGGGCGGCTGGCGGGCCAGGTGGGCGTGGATCAGCTCCCGCGGGTCAGGGGAGACGAAGGGCGGGGCCCCGGCGCAGAGTTCGTAGAGGACCACCCCGGCGGCGTAAAGGTCGGCGCGCAGGTCCACGGACTTGTTGGTGCGCCCGGTCTGCTCCGGGGCCAGGTAGGTCGGGGCACCCAGGTCCGCGGGGTCGTGGTCGGCGGCCACCGACTCCTGGCGCAGCCGAGTGGCGCGGCTCAGGTCGCTGAGCTTGAGGCGGCCCTGGCGTGGGTCCCACAGCAGGTTGCCGGGGTGTATGCCGAGATGGACCACCCCGCGGGCGTGGAGCCGCGCCAGGGCCCGCGCCAGGGCCAGGCCGATGGCCAGGACCTCCGCCTGTTCCCGGCGTCGTCCCTCGCCCAGGGTGCGGTCCAGGGGCTCGCCGCCGAAGTCCTCGATGACCAGGGCCCAGCCGTGACCCACCTGGATCAGGTCCAGGTGCTCGACCAGGGTATCGCCGTCGAGGTCCTGGGCCAGTTCGCGGGCGAGGTCGAAGGCGGCCTGGACCACCGCCCGTTCGCGGTCCGAGGGGTAGGGGTCGCGGTTGGTCCTGATGGTCACCGCCCGGCCGGTCGCCCGCTGGGTCCCCCGATAGACCAGGCAGTGGGACCCCGTGTGGAGCAGGGGCCCCAGGTCGTAGCCCGGCGTTTGGGGAGCGGCGCCTGGGGCGGTCATGGATCAGATGTTGATGGAGCGCCCGATGCGTCCGGGCTCCAGGTAGCGGTAGGGGACCTCCAGGCCACGATTGCGCGTGGCAATGGACCGGGCCAGGTCCGCCAGGTCGGCGCGAAGGCGGTCCACCGCGGCCTGGGCCTGGGGGACGCCCTGGAAGAACCCATCCGGGTAAGTCCCCAGGGGGGTGCTGGTCGCCTGGCTCAGCAAGTGGACCAGTTCGAGCTGCTCGCCGACGGCGAAGGCCGGCGGCAGGCCGTAGACGAAGGTCGCCTCGCAGCTCGGGGTGCGGTCCCGGGGCGGGGGCAGGTACAGGGCCCCCGGGGTGTTGGGGATATAGCCGAACTGGTCGTACTGGCCGTTGTTGACCGCCGAGTGCTCGACGCTGCAACAGAACAGCACCTCGGCGAGCACCCGGTGCAGATCGGCGACCCGGGCGAAGCCGCCATCGGTCAGGGGCAGCCCCTTGACCCGCCCGCCGTCCGGGGCCGCCAGTTCCCGGGCCCAGGCCTGGATCTCGGCGTCGGCCCGCAGGGTCTCGTCGTCCGGGTAGAAGACCCCCAGCAGGTCCCGTACATAGGTACCGAGCACCCGGAACAGGGCCAGGGCGTCGTCGCGGTAGTGGAAGCCGGGGAGCACCGTCGGGTCGTCCAGGCCCCGGGCCGCCAGACTGCCAATGGGGTTCAGCCGCTCAAAGCTCCAGGTCGCGTAGTCCCGGGCGAGCAGGTCCAGGCACCCCTCGGCCCCGGCGGCGATGCTCTCGTCGATGGGCCCCCCGGGGGCAATGAGGGTCCCGCGGGCGGCGTTGTTGATGGCGATGGTCCCGCCGAAGTGGGGCTTCAGCAGTTCATAGATGGGGTGTTGGGCCGGCATTGTGCGGCAGGCGGCGACCCAGAAGGTCTCGACGAAGAGGTGGGTCCGCGCCAGGTGGGCCAGGATCTCGTGGTAGGTCCCCTCGGCGCACTGCACATGGGTCCGGGCCGTGAGCCAGAGCCAGTGCTCGTCCTTGGGGGTGTAGATGGTCGGGGCCTGTGCCGGCGACTGGCCGAGCTGGATGGCCAGCGGCATCAGGACCCCGGCCTCGTCCACCCAGAACAGGGCCATGGGGGCGACCTGGAAGCGCCCCAGGACCAGGGGCAGGCCGGCGATCTCCCGGTAGTCCAGTAGGAACAGGCGCCGCTCGGCCAAGAGCCCGGCCAGGGTCACCCGGTCCGGGAGCAGGCCGCGGAGCGTCTCGTCGGTGATGGGGAAGTGCTCGGGTATCTCGGTGGCCAGGGCGATCAGGGTGGGGTTGATGCCATCCAGGCGCTGGCGGGCGAACTCCCGGTCCTGGGTCCAGCGCTTGGCCACCGCCGGCTTGGGCCACAGGCTGTAGTAGCGGCCGAAGCTCGCCACCCGGTCACCGCCCCCGCTCAGGCCCCGCAGGGCCGCGATCCCCAGGTCCAGCACCCCTACCGCCACGCCCAGGCGCAGGCCCCACTCCTTGAGGGGCCCGAAGGCCTCCCCGGGGGGAAGGCCGCGACAGAAGGGGGGCTGCCCTGGGGCCTGGACCCAGGCGTAGGTCTCGCGCTGGGCGAACAGGGTGCGGGCCCGGAGGGCCTCGCCGTCGGGGCTGGCGACCTGGGGGAGGCAGAGCGGCGAGGGCATGGTGGGCTCCGGCGCTGGGCGCTGTGTGGATGGGTGCTGTGTGGATGGGTGCTGTGTGGATGGGTGCTGGGGGGTTAGGCGCCAGGGGGTTCGGCGCTGGCGGATCGGACCTCTATTGAAACAGATTCCCAGGCAGGTTGTCGGATTCGGGCCCTGGGCGCAGCAGTTCCAAATTTGGGGGCCAGATCGGTGCCCGTGGGAGCGGCGCCTCGC